>JAICXK010000308.1 GCA_025980435.1 Bryobacteraceae bacterium | reverse complement strand
CGCCATCTGCGGAACCCACCTGGGAGAGACGAAACTACCAGCCTCGATGGTTTTGAGACCGCTCGCAGCCAGCGACTCGATCAATAAAACCTTTGTCTCAATCGGAACGAAGCTGTTCTCGTTTTGGAGTCCGTCGCGCGGACCAACTTCCACGATCCGGACGTGCCTGGGATACGCGACCGCGGCCAAGTCAGGCCTCGCCTTCGGTCAACAAATTTTTCTTGTGCTTGGGTTTTGTGCGTATCGCACGCTCATCCAGGGGCCGCGCGGGAGCCGGACTGCCTACCCGTTTCCTGGCAATCGCTTTAACCTGCTTGTTCTTGTTGAACTTCCTGGGTCGTTTCACGGTTAAAAAGACGCACATCAATCAGACCCGAATCCCAGGCCACCCGCTCAAGTCTTCGGTTCAGAATCCAGAAGGCCGGGTCTGTGCTCACACGACTCGATTATCAAACGCCTTGGTCTCAACGGCCGGATCAAGCTCATTCGGAGTAAGCATGTTATAGGCGATTTTCGAGCGAGATCGGATGAAGGAAAACATCTTTGCCGCGGCCGCCTGCGGTTCCTCTTGCATCTGTTTTGCGAGCGCCCTGGTCTCTTCATCCGCGACAGCGGCGGCTGTGTTTGCCAGAACCTCAAAGAAGGCACACGCGCCGGCCTGGATCGCGAAGGCGGTGATTAAATGATGAACCGTACGCTCTTCCTGAATATGCCCAGTCTCCAGAACTGGCAGAGTGAAGTCGGGAACGCCGGACTCTTTCGTATTCGCAGGAACCTCGCCGAACCGATCCAGGCGTTCCGTCAGACGCTCCTGTTGAATCCGAGCCGTGTCCGCCTGCGCGACAAAGGCGGTTTGCACGTCTTCATCATCGCCTTCGGCGGCAAACTTCCGAAAAACGGTTTCTAAGCTCGCGGCAGAGATAACTGCCTCATTCAGCAGGCGCCGGACCGGGCCGATGCCGGTGTTAGGCAATGCAGCGGCCCCGTCGTGGAGTAACCGTCATTACGCCGCGACTTTCTGTGTGGAATTGGGCCAAATTCCGAGTTCAACGAACTCGGCTTCATAGCGGGCCTGCTCCCTTGGATCCTCGGAAGGCCTCAGGCGACGGCAAGTCTCTCTTAAAGCTTCTTCAAGCGGCCGGTTCGGAGCATTGTCACCCAGCACTACCCGGACCAGCTCATGCGCAGCTTTGCGGGCCTCCGGGGCGGTTTTGGCGAACATCATAGCCTCGTAGCGCGTGTTGACAAGTTCGGTGTATCGGTTCATGGTCAAGCCTCAAACGTTGGATGCGTCCGGACCGGATTTCGATGCGTGGAAGCCAGCGGTGTTCCGTTAAGCTTCCTACAGCTCCACAGGGCCGTGCGCCCGCGTTCGCGCGGGCAGAATCAGCCGTGCTCAGCAAGCTTCGCCATCGGTCTCTGGGCAGCCATTTCAAGGTATTTCCGCACCTCGTCGTCGGAAACCTGGCCAAAATCCTCGTACCAGATCCCAACCGCTCCAAACGGGTGCGGTGTGGCCGCACAGAC
Source organism: Bryobacteraceae bacterium (assembly GCA_025980435.1). Classification (GTDB taxonomy): domain Bacteria; phylum Acidobacteriota; class Terriglobia; order Bryobacterales; family Bryobacteraceae; genus Bog-105. Next base: position 4,077 of record JAICXK010000308.1, on the reverse strand, counting down.
CACGGCGTCAACCTCCTTGCGGAAATCGTCGCAGGTCTGCCGGGCCGCAACCGGCACGGCGACAATAATCCTCGCGGCTCCCTGCGGACGCAGGGCTCGACTCGCCGCCAGCATAGAGGCCCCAGTGGCCAAGCCGTCATCTACCAGCACCACGGTGCGGCCCCGGACCGGTATCGCCCGCCGTTCTTCCCGATAGAGCCGCTCGCGACGCTGCAGTTCGCGTTGCTCCCGGGTGGTGACCTCCTCTACAAGCTCTTGGGGCACGCGCAGATAGTCGATCAGGTCCTGGTTGAGGACCCGTACGCCGCCGGTTGCAATCGCCCCAATTGCCAGTTCCTCGTCCCCCGGCATTCCAAGTTTCCGGGCCAGGAACACGTCCAGGGGAAAGTGCAAAACCCGTGCGATTTCGTATCCGACTGGAACTCCTCCGCGAGGCAAGGCAAGAACCACTGCGTCTGATCCGGCAATCAGCGGCGCCAAGTGCTCCGCGAGGACCTGGCCAGCTTCGCGGCGGTCTCGAAAGAGTGCGATACGGCCCTCGAATCAGAACGAAGATGATCTCTTCGTACTGCACTAGTGAGATGCAGCAGGGCCGGCAGAATGTTTCGCCGCCGACGCCCCTCCTCAGCAAGGGTGAACGCCGCGTAACGTTCCGGGCCGCTCCTGGTCTAGAAAAGCGATGTCAGAGTACGATCTAAGATCGGCATTTCCCCTTGGCGACAAGGAGTTTGTGGTACACGGAACAACCTGGATTTGCCGATTGGCCGAAGTATCCGACCAGCGTCCCGACGCCGACAGGCTCTCCTGGTACCTGGTCTTCCAAACAGATCGGGGTTCGGCGGGCAAGCCGCCTGAAACCCGCAAGCTGGAGATCGTTACTTCCGCAACGCGCCTGCTGGAAACCGGATTCCCCGAGGACCTGGACGACCGCCTGGTCGAATGGCTGTTCACCGAGGAGCAGGATGGACGCCGGGAATGGCTAGATTACTGACGCGGGTTGTATATCATCGGGGAGCGTGATAACCCGTCCCCTCACCAGGCGAAATGCCTGCCGGTTGCTTGCCTCCTCAGCCGCGCTGCTGCGGGCCAATGCAGCCCAACGCAATATGTTCCTTTCGCTAAACAGCGTTCTTGTGTCCAATCGCGTGCCGTGGCCCGAATTCGCGCGACTGGCGGCGCAAGTCGGATTCCCGGGCACGGATGTGATGCTCAAGCCGGCTATGCAGGCGGGTTCCGCCGCAACAAACGAGCTCCTCGCGCAACTAAAGCTCAGGCCCGCGGTGCTCGATTTCCCCGTAGAGTTTCGCAAGGACGATGCCACGTTCCGCGACTCACTCGCTAAGCTGCCCGCCGCCGCGCAATTTGCGGCCTCGATTCATTGCCCACGCATGGTCACCTGGATCATGTCATCCAGCGACACGCCCAAGGAGGAACTCCGCCGCACTTACAAGGAGCGATTTACGGAGAGCGCCCGAATTCTAGATAACTCGAAGGTGCGGCTGGGGCTCGAATTTCTTGGGCCGCTGCAGCTCAGAAAACGGTTCAAATATGAATTTATCTGGCGCATGAACGACATGCTCGAGTTTGCGAAAGAGTGCGGCCCGAATGTGGGTTTACTCCTGGATGCCTGGCACTGGCACCACGCGGGCGCCACCACACAGGACATCATTCATGCCGGCCGCGAGCGCATCGTACACGTCCATTTCGACGATTCGCCCAATCTTCCTCCGGAGCAGATTCGCGACAACGAGCGGCTGCTGCCCGGCGAAGGCGTCATCAACCTGACCGGCTTTTTGAAGGCACTGCAGCAGATTGGCTACACGGACGCTCTCAGCGTCGAAGTGTTCGGCCGCGGCCTGAATAAGATGCCGCCGGAACAGGCTGCGAAGCTCGGCCTTGAAAGCTCACTTGGCGTTTTCCGCAAAGCGGGGGTTCCCCAGGGCTGAATCGTCGCATTTCACACAATTCAGCTTTACACCCAGAAAGGGCGCCCGGCCTTCCGCGGTCAGCACCCATGGACGGTTCTCCCAGGGCGGATCATGCCGCACGTGGCGCGTATGGCCGCATTCCAAGTCGGCTACCCAATGCCCCTCTTCATCCTGATGAAAGCCGATGATTGCCTGTTCCAAAGTAACTTCCTACGCAGCTAGTTGTCCAAGGAACCGCAGCATTCGTTTATGATGCGATCCCTCCCAGTACACGCGCCCACACTCGGGGCATCGCTGGAACTCGTCGTGCGTCTCAGCGATTCGCTCGGGTATGAACGGCAGGACATCCTGTTTCGCAATGTGCTGGAGCAAACCATTGCATGCCATGCAACGCGTAAACGGACGGATCCTGTTGCTAAGGTCAAATCGGCGCATGATCTCCGCTGCCTGCATGCGGCTGTCCGTATTTCGCAGCCAGTAGCCGTGCGTAACGGCCCCGTATTTCAGGAGTCCGCGATCCCGAGTCAGCAGAATACGGCCCTGCTTGCTCGAGATTCGGGCCAGTTCCGGATCCGTGTAACAACTCCGGTAGAGCGTGTCGAATCCCAGCATTCGCAGGTGCGCGGCAAGCTTCCCCAAATGGACATCCAGCACGAACTTCGGCTCGCGGAGCGGTTCCCTTCGCACGCGTAGTTCGGGCGTAATGTCGACGGATTCGAACATGGGATACACACTGATTCGATCGCCGTCCTGGACCACATAACCGAAATCAACAGACTGACCGTTGACAACAATCAATTCAACCTCGGTGTGTGGCACTCCGAAGCTCTCGATCATATCCATGGCGGTGCTGGAAACGTAAAAGCTCTTTTCCAGCGTGTTGGCCTGGTCGCCGGGAGGTAAATGATCGTTCAACTCCGCATAGAAGCGGAAGTGAGCGTGGCGAACAGCGGAGTCCACAAGTCCATGTTAGCCTTCGCTGTCGGTCCCAGCTATAATGGTCACCAGGGTGACCACATGCGTGTTAGTACCGTTCGTGAGTTCCGCGATAACGCGACCGGGCTATTGAAGTCCAAAGAGCCGGTCTTAATCACTAGACGGGGACGAATGGCGGGGGTGTTTTTTCCATCACCGGAAGGCACGCTTCCAGTTGACTTGAAACGCGAACTCTTTGACAAATTGAGTGGCGAGATTGCGCGGCAGATCAAGAAGAGCGGAGGAACGGAAGAAGAGATTCTCTCTGATTTCGAGTCCTGGCGGAAAACTCGCCGTGAAGCTCGCCGCCGACGCTAATGTCCTCCTCTCCGCGTTAATAGGAGGGCAGGCCGCGCGCGTGCTTCGCCATCCGGCAATCAAGGAAATTCTCACAACCGAGACCACCTTGGCAGAGGTGCAAGAGTACGCGGGACAGTTGGCCCATAAGCGGCGGTTGGCCGTCGATATCGTGCTGCTTGCCGCCGCCACTCTCCCGGTCAGAACGATCCCTCGGGCCATCTACGCAGCCTCGCTGGTAGAGGCGCGAAAACGTATCGGTCGCCGGGATCCGGATGACGTCGATCTCCTCGCCTTGGCCATTCAATTAAAACTTCCCCTTTGGTCCAACGATAACGATTTCGAAAACACAGGTGTGGTTTGGCACACGACCGCTCCATTGCTTGCAGCCTTGGAGTCAAAATGAAGCCCGGCTTCGCCGCGCCACAATCTCGGAAACCGGGCGGCGATGCGCCGGATCGCGCGATGGCCCTTCGTAGTCCCATAGAAGCTGCCAGTCATCAAAGAAGCGCCGCAGCTCGCCCGGGCGGCCCCGTTTCTCGCTCCATGTTTCGCCCGGCTCTGGCGTATGGGCGATTGCGATAACCACGCCGCCCGGCCGTACGGCCGCCTTTACTTTCGGGAACAGATCGCGCTGCAGATAATAGACGATTACGATCAGGTCGAAGGCGTCCCGCGGAAGCGCGAAACTCGGAGCTGTCAGGTCGGCCACGATCGCGCGCACGGTGAGGCCGCGCGCGGCAGAACGCTCACGCACAAGATCGATTGCGGTTTCAGAGCCATCTATAGCTGTTACATCCCAGCCTCGCCCGGCGAGGTACACGGCATTGCGACCGGCACCACATGCCAGATCGATTGCGGTTCCGGCTGCGAGCTT
>JAICXK010000376.1 GCA_025980435.1 Bryobacteraceae bacterium | reverse complement strand
GTCGCGATCACAACTTCATCGCGGCTTGCGAAGTCGTGCAAGGCGCGCCCGGTCACTTCCTCGCTCAGGCCGTCCGAGTACATATTTGCCGTATCGAAGAAGTTTATGCCGGCTTCCAGCGCGCGTTTGATGAATGGACGGCTTGCCTCTTCATCCAAAATCCAGTCGCGCCATTTGCTTGAGCCGTAAGTCATACAGCCGAGGCACAGCCGGGATACCTTTAGCCCGGTTCTTCCAAGGTTTACGTATTCCATAAAGTGCTCGTCCTTCCGCGCCTGTGGTCATCATCACACGGGGCGCCAGGCCAGAGCCGGACCTCAGCCCGCTTGGCGTGCCACAGATACGGATGGCCTGCCCCACAGAGTGAGGTAAATGTCCAGAATGGCGACAGCAGCGGGAGTTACACCGGGGATGCGGCCGGCCTGCCCCAGGGTGGTGGGCTGCACGCGCGTCAGTTTCTGCCGCACTTCGTTCGAGAGACCGGGAATGGAATCGTATCCGAAGCCGGCTGGGATGCGGCGATTCTCGCCCTCCTGCAGATCGCGAATCTGGCGCTCCTGCTGAGCCATATACCCGGCATACTTGGATTCCGTCTCGATCGTACTCAGCACGCCGTGAGCCGGATCGCCGTTTATGCGCGAGGCAATCCACTTCTGGAGCTGAGCAATCCGCGATTCGGGCCGCCGAAGCCAGACCATCAGCGTGGGATTATCGGTAGCGGCATTTGCGCCGACAACCTCCGCGACGGCGCCGGCTCGGGTTCTTTCCAGCAGCCCGACGATCTCAGACTTCTGATCCTGCTTGCGAGTGAACTCGTTCCAGCGCGCATCGTCTACAAGGCCAGCCTTACGGCCGACCGGCGTCAGACGTTCATCGGCATTGTCGATCCGCAGGTGCAAGCGAAACTCCGCCCGCGAGGTGAACATCCGGTACGGCTCGTCCGCACCCTTGCTCACCAGATCGTCAATCAAAATGCCTGTGTAGCCGTCCGTCCGGCCTATGATCAGTTCCGGCGATCCCTTCAGCTTGCAGGCTGCGTTCAGGCCCGCGATCAGGCCCTGGCAGGCTGCTTCTTCGTACCCGGATGTTCCGTTGATCTGGCCTGCCAGAAAGAGACCCTCAATGGACTTCACTTCAAGAGAGTGCTTCAATTCGCGCGCGTCGATGGCATCGTATTCAATCGCATAGCCGGGGCGGATCATCTCGGCGTCCTCAAGGCCTGGGATGGAAGCAACCATCGCGGTCTGAACATCAATCGGCATGCTGGTGGACATGCCGTTAACGTAGATTTCATGCGTATCCAGGCCTTCGGGTTCGAGAAAGATCTGGTGCCGGCGCTTATCGGGAAACTTCACGATCTTGTCTTCGATGGACGGGCAGTATCGCGGACCGATGCCTTCGATCTGCCCGCTGTAGAGCGGCGAACGGGCGATGCTTTCGCTCAAAATCCGGTGCGTCTCATCGGTGGTGTAGGCGAGATGGCAGCAGATCTGCTCTCGTTCGATACGCTCGGTGAGAAAGGAAAATGGAGTCGGGACGGGATCGCCGGGCTGCTCTTCAAATCGCGACCAATCGATAGTGCGGCCATCGAGACGCGGCGGCGTACCGGTCTTGAGACGAGTCCATTGGAGATCGAGCCTGCGAAGCTGTCCGCCCAGCGTGTTCGAAGCCGCTTCGCCATTGCGCCCGCAAGCGTACTTCTGCTCGCCGACATGCGCCAGTCCGTTCAGAAACGTTCCGGTCGTCACGACGACCGCTTCGGAGAGCAGGTCGCGCCCGTCTTTTAACCGCACTCCGGCGATCTTGCGCGGCAGTTCGTTTGGCAAAAAGAGCAGTTCGGCTACTTCGGCCTGCAGGATACGCAGATTCGGCTCCCGTTCCAGCCACTCGCGCATGCGGATGCGGTACTGCTTCTTATCGCATTGTGCCCGGGGCGACCAGACGGCCGGACCGCGGCTCGTGTTCAGCAGCCGGAACTGAATGCCGACGGCATCGGTGAGCTGGCCCATGACGCCGCCCAGTGCGTCGATTTCACGGACTAAGTGGCCTTTGGCGATTCCTCCCACGGCAGGATTGCAGGACATTTGCGCGATGAGATCGAGGTTCATCGCCACCATGGCGGCCCGGAGGCCGAGCCGGGCGCAGGCGCGGGCCGCTTCACAACCGGCGTGGCCGCCGCCGACCACGATGACGTCGTACTTCTTGGGCATTGTGGGGGAAGAGGAGATCTATTCGTTATTCTAGTGGGCGTGCCTGCCCAGGCGCGACGCAGACGACTGGAAAACGATCGTCCGCGCCACATTCGGGCTCGGTTTCGGCAGCACATTGGGTATAAGGCTTCTTGAAGATTCTGATCATAGGCGGCGGAGGCCGCGAACATGCGCTCGCGTGGCGACTATCGAAATCTCCGCAAGTACGCGGCATCATCGCCAGTCCGGGAAACCCGGGAATAGCGCAAGTCGCAACCTGCGTGGCCGCCCCGGCAGACGTTTCGGGCTATGCGGATATCGCCCAGGCGCGCGGTGTGGATCTGACGATTGTCGGGCCGGAAGCGCCGCTGGTCGCGGGCATCGTGGACCAGTTCAACCGCCGGCGACTGAAGATCATCGGCCCGACGCAAGCGGCAGCCCGGCTGGAGGGCTCGAAGATTTTTGCGAAGCAATTTTTCGAGCGTGCCGGCATCCCGACGGCGCGGTCCGTACAGGCAAGTTCCTTGAATGAGGCGATTGAGGCGCTGAAGCAATTCGCGCTCCCGGTCGTGATTAAAGCGGACGGGCTCGCGGCGGGCAAGGGCGTCGTGATCGCGCAGGATCGGGACGAGGCGAAGCAGGCAATCGCGCATCTGGGTCCGAACGTGGTCATCGAAGAGTTTTTGGAAGGCGAAGAGGTCAGCTTTATGGGGCTTAGCAATGGGAATGTGCTTTTCCCGCTGGCTCCGACGCAGGATCACAAACGCATTTTCGATGGTGACCAGGGTCCCAACACCGGTGGCATGGGCGCGTATTCCGACCCACGGATTCTAACTCCGGCGCAGAACGGCGACATTATGGAACGCATCATGCTGCCGGCCATCGGCCACATGCGGCAGGAAGGCACGCCATTCACCGGGTTCCTGTATGCGGGTTTGATGATGACCGAGGATGGGCCGAAGGTGCTGGAATTCAACGTCCGGCTCGGCGACCCCGAAACGCAAGCCCTGATGCACAGCTTTCGTGGCGATTTTGCGGAAATGCTGACGCTGGCCGCAAACGGCACGGGCGGCATTTCGGGACGCGCGTGGGGCGGATGTTCCGTGTGCGTTGTGCTGGCCGCGCAGGGCTACCCGCATGCACCGATGAGTGGCGATGCGATCACGGGAATCGCCGAAGCAGAAGCGATGGGGGCAACCGTATTCCAGGCCGGGACCAAGCAAAAGTGCGGACAGCTATTCACGAGCGGCGGCCGTGTGCTGGGCGTTACGGCCGGAGGAGAAACGCTGCCGTATGCCATCGAACAGGCATATGCGGCGGTCGAGAAGGTTCAATTTCGCGGCATGCACTACCGCAAGGACATCGGGCAAAAAGGGCTGCGGCGCTGGTAAACTCGAAGGAAAGAATCCGGGGACGTAGCTCAGATGGATAGAGCAGCCGCCTCCTAAGCGGCAGGCCGGCAGTTCGAATCTGCCCGTCCCTACCAGTCGGGTTCACGTTCGGTATTCGCGGCGGCTGCCTTGAGCGCACAGGGCGATCGGGGCCCGTTGTGCGCGATCAGATAATGGTTTCAGCCGCCTCCTAAGCGGCAGGCCGGCAGTTCGAATCTGCCCGTCCCTACCAGTCGGATCGTTTCACGCGTGCGAGGCTAGGCGCGCACGATCCAACTCGCCGTAGTGTTGATCCAGCAG
>JAICXK010000280.1 GCA_025980435.1 Bryobacteraceae bacterium | reverse complement strand
TTGCGTCCACTCGTCCTTGTGGCGGTACTGCAGGATTCTTACTCCAGCCTCCAGCAAGGCTTCGGCAGCGGCCAAGGGGGAACAGTTGCGCTGCGAAAGCGAAACAGTATCGAGTATCGGGTAGAACTTTGGAACACGAAAAGGAACCGGCATCAAACCGAATTGTACTTTCGACCTGCTTCCGAAGCCGCCTTGGACCGAAATCTCTTCCGCCGGCAGCAGTCCAACAAGCTGTAAGGAGAAGTATGGACAGATCTAAAATGGACGATAAGAACGTTTTGCCGCCCGAGCACAGTGAAGAATTCGACGATAAGGAGCTGGCCGCAGGAGCGGCGGTTGGCGGAAGTGGTGGTTTGGGCTATCCTACTCATCCTGAAGGTGAAGATGCCACAGACCCGGTTGAAGAGACATTGTCGAATGGCACCCGCGGAGTAGATGTTTCGGGTGTGCAGACGGGTTCGGGCCGGACTCGCATGACGATTACACCGACTGTTTCGAATCCGAAAAAGAAGGACCGGTGAACGGAAAAGGTATCTGATCTGTAATCTGAATGCCGAATCCTTCGAGTCCAACAACTTTGCGCGGGTGATTCGTAAGCAGGTGGATGGTTGATAGTCCGAGATCGGAGAGAATTTGCGCTCCGAGTCCTGCGGTGTGCTGAACCGGTTGCTGGCGTTCGGAACTCATGAAAGCAGGTTGTGTGCGCCCATGCACCAGCAGTTCGTGGCTGCCGTCGCGCCAGACGGCTTCGAGACCGGGACCCGTCTGGTGCAGGTAGACGAAGACGCCACAATCGGCCTTCGCGATAGTCTCTAGCGCTCCCGCGACAAGCTGATGGCAGTCGCAATCAACCGAGTGAAAGACGTCTCCATATACGCAATGTGAGTGGACACGCACCAGAACATCGCTCTTTCCTGCGATATCCCCGTGGACCAGGGCGAGGTGCGCTTCCTTATCGAGCCGGCTGATATAACGAATGGTCTGAAATTCACCGAACCTCGTGCGCAGGGATCCCGATGCCTCGCGCTCGATGAATCTCTCGTTCTGGACGCGATATCGAATGAGTTCGGCAACTGAGATCATCTTCAGGCCATAAAGGCCGCAGAATTCGAGGAGTTGCGGAACGCGAGCCATGGTTCCGTCCTGGTTCATAATTTCGCAGATCACGCCGCCAGGCGATAGCCCCGCGAAACGGGCGAGATCTACCGCCGCTTCCGTCTGGCCGGAACGAACCAAGACACCGCCAGGACGGGCGCGGAGCGGAAAAACATGACCCGGGCGCGCCAGATCCTGAGGACGGGAATTCGGATCCATTGCGACCCGGATGGTATGAGCGCGGTCATACGCCGAAATGCCGGTTGTGACCCCTTCTGCAGCGTCGATCGCTTCGCAAAAGGCAGTACCGAAACGGGCGGTATTCACCGGCGACATGGGTTGCAAGTCCAGGCGGCGGCAAATCTCCGCATCGAGTGAAAGACAGATCAGGCCGCGCCCGTGGGTGGCCATGAAGTTGATGGCCTCGGGGGTGATCTTCTCGGCCGCGATGGTGAGATCGCCCTCGTTTTCGCGGTCCTCGTCGTCCACAACCACGAGGATCTTGCCCTGGCGAAAATCTTCGATCGCTTCAGGAATAGAAGCAAACGTCATTGGAAACGACGGCCGGTGATACGCTTAAAATCGGCCTAAGCGGTCGCGGGGACGCCGGCCTTCGCGTACCAGGGCTTCGCCGATCGAAGGGCATCGTTGACTGCGTTGATGTTCTTGACGCCCTCACCCGAAAGCCAGTCTTCCAAGGCTTTCACGCCCTGTTTCGCATATACCGGTATGCCATCCTTCCAGGTTGCGCGGCCGCAGAGGACACCCGAGTAGTCCGTCCCCGCTTCGGCGGCCATGTTGAGCGATTCGACAAATTGGGGATTGCTCACGCCGGCGCTGAGATAAATGAACGGCTTCTCCGCCACCTCGGCGGCTTTACGGTAATGATCGAGCGCTTCCTGGCGGGAATAGGCAGCCTGACCTTTGAAGACGCTGCTGCCCTCAACGAATTCGGCATTCACGGGCACTTCCACCTTCAGGATGTCCACGTTGTATTGAGGCTTGCCGAACTCCTGCATCGACTTGATGACAACCTCCGGCTTCTTCTTCGCGAATTCAAACCCCTTTTCATCGCCTCCCTGCGGATCGTAACCGACAAATTCGAGAAAGAACGGAATCTGCTGGTACTCGCATTCCGCGCCGATGCGTTCGATAAAGGCGTGCTTGATGTCGTTGATCTCGGGTTTTTCGAAAGGCGTGTAATAGATGAGGATTTTGACTGCATCCGCCCCGAGGTCCTTGATGCGCTTCACAGACAAGTGCGGAAGCAGATCGGGCAGGCGGCCCGGTTTCGTATTGTCGTAGCCGCTCTCTTCGTAAGCAAGCAGCAGGCCGGCATTTTTGGACCTTGCTTTCGATGCGGGAATGCCGAACTCCGGATCGAGGAGAATCGCGCTGGCATGCGGGGTCAGAACTTTCGTAACAGCGATCTTGAATTCGCTCATCATGTCGTTGCTGACCTGATCTTCCGCGACACCCTTGGCCTTGGCAATCGCCTTGCGCAAACTGCCGCGCTGATCCATGGCGGCAGCGGCGATGATCCCATTCTTGTTTGAGAGCGCGTTTAAGTACTTGATTTTGCCTTCGGAAAGCTGCATAAAAGAGAATTCCTCCGATACGGAAGATAGGATTTCGAACCCTCAGTATAGCGAAGGAGTTACTTCGGAGACTCCGCGAGCCGTCGCCAATAAGCCTGAGCCCGGGCGACATCCTTGAGGATCTGGACCTTCAATGCGGCGGCATCCTCGAAGCGGCGTTCCGAGCGAATGAAGCGGCGGAATTGCACTTCGATCTGGCCGGGGGCCGGGGCGTCGAGCGAACTGAGCAGGTGCGTCTCGATCGTCAGTTTCTCACCACCGAAGGTCGGGCGGGTACCGGCGTTCGTAATGGAAGGCCAGCGCCGGTCTGAATCCATTTCCCGCGTCTCGGTGACGTATACTCCACGCGGCACAATTTGATTCGAAACAGGCTGCAGATTCAACGTAGCTACCGTCTGCTTTGAGCCGATGCCATGGCCCGCTACGACTGCGCCCTCGAGCGCAAAGCAATGGCCGAGCATTCGCCCCGCCCGCGAGACATTGCCGGAGGTGAGATACCGGCGGATCGATGAACTGGAGACAATCTCACCGCGGATGCGCACCGGGCAAATAAAATCCGACAGGAAGCCGTACTTCGCGGCAAGGGCGCGCAGGACTTCCGGCGTGCCTGCTTGCTTATGGCCGAAACGGAAATTATCACCGACAAAAACACCTTTCGTTTGCAGAGCATCGATGAGAATCTGTGAAACAAACTCTTCGGGGGAAAGGCGCGCCACCTCGGCGGTGAAGGGCAGGACGAGAATGCGCTGAGCCCCGGATTCCGAAAGGAGCCTCAACCGCTGCGCCAGCGAGCAGATCATCTTCGGCATACGCTCGGGCGCCACCACCGCGGCAGGGTGTGGGTCAAACGTCAACACAGCCGGTACCGCCGCGTTCCCAGCCCCGAAATCGACGGCCCGCCGGAGCAATGCCTGATGGCCGATATGCACGCCATCGAAATTTCCAATGGCGAGCGCGCACGGTCCAAAATTGCCGCGGGCCTCCTCCAATGAGCGGAATACGGTCATACACATCCCAAGCCGGCTTGCTCGATCGGGATTTCCAACCCGTCGTAAGCAATGTGAACATTCGAGGGAAGCTGCGCCTCTACAGCCGCATGCAGAAGATCGTGAGAAATATGGGTGAAGTACGCCCGCTTCGGCTTCAGCCGCTCTACCGTGCGTAAGGACTCCTCTACGGTGGAGTGGGTGGGATGCGGATTGTGGCGTAGCGCATCGAGAAAGAGTACGTCCAGGCCGGTGAGCTTTTCCTGGCTTTCGGGCGGGATCTCGCTGTGATCGGTGAGATAAGCGCAATCGCCGAATTTGAAACCATAAACGGTTCCGTGGCCGTGGCAAATGCGAACTGGCAAAATGGGAACTCCTGCTACATCCATGGATCGATCGTCGAAGATGTGCGGCGTCAACCGAGGCCGGCTGGATTGCGTGGGAGAGGCATCGAAGACATACTGGAAGGTTCGTTCAATCACTTCCAGCGATTCGGCTGAAGTATAGATCGGGATATCGTGCCGCTGCATGAAATTGAACGGCCGGACATCGTCCAATCCCAGAATGTGGTCGGCGTGCGAGTGGGTGTAGAGGATCGCGTCGAGGCGCTCGATGCCATAGCGCAGAGCCTGGTAGCGGAAATCGGGCGACGTGTCGATTAGTATCCGTTTCTCGCCTAAGCGCAGAAGAACGGACGGGCGAAGGCGTTTGTCGCGGGGATCACTGGACGTGCAGACTCTACACCGGCAGCCAATCATGGGCACGCCCACGCTGGTTCCCGAGCCGAGCACCAGGATAGAAGCGTGCTCGAAACCTCCGGACATTTACTCCGTCTTGGATCCCTTCCCGCCATCAGCGGTGATGATCAGCGGGCGATCGTCCTCCTTCTTTTCCGCGGGTTGTTCGGGCTGGCCGCGGCGCTTCATCTCATCGGAAACCTGGACGTAGCGGAAGCGAAGTTCCGTCAGACCATTTTCAAGAAGCCGCGCCTCTTCCACAGTTAGGTTTCCTCGGGTCTTTTCCTGAAGCATCCCGAGAATGTCGATGGAGTGCTTTGCGAGCGGTAGATTGGGCGCGGAATCCTCCTCATTTTCGCCTAGATGGAAAAGCCCAAGCTGCATCTGAGTCTGCATCAGAATGGACTCAACCAGGAACGAGAAGCTGGCGGGAGGAATGGGGAAATCTTGCGGTTGTTCAGTGCTGTCTGCCATACAACATAACTATTATGGGGCAAGCGCCTCAGCGGTTCAGGATGCGCCAGAGGGTTCCGCCGAAGATATTGGCCTGTGCTTCGGCAGGAACACCGCATGCATCCAGCATGTGATGGTAGCGGTTCAATTCGCGATCGAGCTCGTCGAGATCGCCTTCAAAGACATCCGATCCAAACACCAGCTTTTCAAAAGCAGAGGCGCCCGATTTCGGCGTGTGAGGGCCGGCTACGCTTGTCCACCAGAAAACAGACTTGAAGAACGTATAATCCGGTTGTTTTTTTATCAGGGTTGTTCCGGAGACGTCGTAATACACATTGGGGTTCCAGCGCCCGATCTCCGCGGCCCAGGCGTAATCCGGATTGCCGAGATGCGCGCCGATGATGGTCAGTTTGGGAAAGCGGCGCGCGATCAGGTCGAGAGTAGACACCCGCATGCGGTCTGAACTGACATCGGCGGCGATTTGGGGATTGGTCCGATTCACGATGCCGGTGTGAAACAGAATGATCATTCCGTACTTTTCGGCGCGTTCGTAAATGGGCCAATAGCGCCGGTCGTCGTATGAATATTGAGGTTTTGTCATCTCGCCTAAGCCGCGGAAACCGGCGTGGTGGAAACGATCGATTTCGGCGAGAGCGTTGGGCGAGTCAAGCTGGATCTCTCCCAGGCCAATCAGCCGGTCCGGATGAGTCTTCATGAAAGCGGTAACCGATTCCAGATCCTTTGGAGCAGTAATCAGCATGGCCATTCCCTGCAGCGGCACGAGTTTCGCCACGAGCTTTTCAAGAAATTCGTTGCTGCCGTTATGGTGTACGTGGCAATCGACCAGCTTGGGCTGTACCGGTTGAGACCAGCACAAGCAGACTGTGGCGGCAGCGAGCAAGAAGCGGCAACTTCTTTGGAACATGAGCCTATTCATATCGCAAGGCGATCATGGGATCAACACGCGAGGCGCGCCAGGCAGGCAAGCAAGCGGCGATCATCGCGGCAATGGTTATGATAACCGCCGCCAGCAAGATGGTGAGAGGGTCAGATGTAGACACGCCAAACAAGCTTTTTGTAAGGAGTCGCGCGGCCAACAGCGAGAGCGCTATGCCGATTGCGAGACCCGCTGCAACGATGGTGAGCGCTTCGTGCAGAATCATTCGCATTACGTTGGACCGCTCCGCACCGAGCGCAAGGCGAATACCGATTTCCACGGTGCGACGCGCCATAAGATAGGACATCACTCCATAGAGCCCGATTGCGGCTAACGCGAGCGCGAGGATACCGAAAAAGCTGGATAGTCTGGCTACCAGGCGCTCCTGCCGCACGTCATTCCCAATTAGTTCATCGGCAGTGCTTACGCTAAGGACAGGAAGATTCGCGTTGTATGCGGCCACGCTCCGGCGCGCGGCTTCGGCGAGGGATGCGGCAGGAATGCC
>JAICXK010000302.1 GCA_025980435.1 Bryobacteraceae bacterium | reverse complement strand
GGATGGCACCGCTTACAAGGCCGGAAGCCGGCTTGCTCGGCGGCCTCGCAGGTGGAATAAAATTGTACGTTTTCGCGGCGGGCCAGCCGTGCTGCACAGCCAGGGCGGCAGTAAACGCCAGTGGTACGAACCGAGTAATAGAAAGCGCCGTCGGCGTTCCGGTCGTGCCGGACCACCGCGGCCCATCGGTCTTCGTCAGTGTAAAACAGCGGGGCTGCCTTCCCCGTTTGAATTGCCGCTACGCTCATAATCGTTCTCCTTTTATTTTGGCGCGACCATGAGCAACCCATGGGCGGCCTCTACGAACCATACTGGAGAAAAATCGGTCCCGCCGCACTCCGGATCTTGCTCTCAAATTCGAAGCACGCCGGCAAACACATCGCTATCCACGTTTGAGCCCGTAAGGACAGCGCCAATTCGGCGGCCGCGCACGGCGTCTTTTTCCTGCAGCACCGCAGCGAACGAGGCCGCGCCAGCGCCTTCGGTAACGTTGTGCGTGTCCTGAAACAGGGCGCGCATGGCCCCGGCAATTTCCTCGTCCGAAATTTGTACGATGCGTTCAACTCCGCTCAGGATCAACTCGAGCGCTTCGGGGTCTGGCACCGCGCAAGCCAACCCGTCACCCAGCCGGGTTTCGGCAGGACGGCGAATAGGCTTACCCTCGCAGAACGAAATTGCATAGGACGGCGATGCTGCTGCGACCACGCCAACAATGCGCGTTCTGAGATTGAGCGCGGCGCGCGCGGCCAGCATGCCGCAGATAGATGAGCCCAGCCCGATGGGAACATACACGGTATCCAATTCAGGAGCGGCGCGCAATAATTCCAACCCATATGTGCCCGTCCCTCGCACGAGCAGCTCGTGAAATGAAGGCACGCGATGGTAACCGCGCTCACGCGCCAGCCCCTCCGCAAATTCGCTCGCCGATTGGAAATCGAGACCGTTCTCAACCAGTTCGGCTCCCAGTGCACGCATAGCTGAATTCTTTTCACGGCTGTTGCCGGACGGAACGGCAATTACGGCTTTAAGGCCGTGCCGATTGGCTGCGAACGCGACCGCTTGGCCATGATTGCCGCGCGTCGCCGCGATCACCGTTTTCACCTGCGGCTGCGCGTGTTTCAGCCAGTTCACATAGACCAACGCTCCACGAATTTTGAACGCTCCGATGGGTGTGTGGTTTTCGTGCTTCACCCACACTTCGGCGCCGGTGCGCGCATTGATCAGGGGCCAGACGTATTGCGGCGTTGGAGACATGGCGCTCGCGACGATTTCGGCCGCCCGTGTAAGGGATTCAAGCGAGGGTAGTTGCAATCGATATTTTAACCGCTCCTTCAGGGCATGATACGATCTGACTCGCTTCGGCATGAACACACTGGCGATTGATATCGGCGGCACGAAAGTGACACTTGGCCTGTTTCGGGACGGGACCCTGATTGAACGAAGCAGTCGCGCCACCGACCGCAGTGGCGGCCCCGAATGGATGCTGGATCAGATTGTTGCGATTGCAGGACCATGGGCCGGTAATCACACCCTGCACGCGTGCGGCATTGGATTTGGCGGGCCAGTCAATTTCCAGGATCAGCGTGTGATTTGCTCTACTCATGTGGAAGGCTGGGCCGATTTTGACCTGGTAGGAGCGGTTCGGGAGCGCCTCGGCGTCGAAAGCGTTATAGACCGCGACACCATGGTGGGGGCGTTGGGCGAGGGGTACTACGGGGCTGGTATTGGCGCGCGGCCATTGTTCTATATCACGATTTCTACCGGAATTGGGGGTGGTTTGCTGACCGATACCGGGCTGTATCATGGCGCTGATTCGTTCTCCTGCGAGATCGGACATCATACTGTGCAACCAGATGGCCCGGAATGCCTTTGCGGGGCGCGTGGATGTCTGGAGCGATTGTGTTCCGGGCTCTGGCTGGAGCGTGATTACGGCAAGCCCGCGAGCGAACTGCTCCGCGATCCTGCCTTCACGAGCAGATACGTGAAACCGCTGGCGCAGGGTCTGAAGACCTGCATCATGTTTCTGAATCCGGCGCGCATTATCGTCGGAGGAGGACTCAGTAAAGCGGGCGACGCACTTTTTGCTCCTCTGCGCGAAGAGTTGCGCAAGCAATTCACGCCGTGGTCACGAGGCCGCGTGGATGTCGTTCCGGCGCAATTGGGAGACGACAGCGTGCTGTGGGGCGCACTTGTGCTGGCGCAAATCATGAGAGCGCCTAATTAGACGGCGCTGCCTCCAGATATTTCAATCGTCCGAACTGTTCCTTCGCCAGCTCTGATTTTCCCATCTTCTGGTAAAGCCTTGCGAGTTGGTAATACGGGCCTGGCTCTAGCGGACGGAGCTCGATAGAGCGGTTCAGCGCGGTAGCAGCTTCTCTATATCGGTTCGTCGCAATGAAGACCTTTCCCCGCAGATAGTACACATCGGGATCCTCGGGTGCAGCCTTTTCCGCCAGAGCCAATTCACCGAGCACTTTCGGATAATCAATCGCACCGCCGTTGAGCATGGCGCGCGCAATTAGCACGTGAATCATCGGATAATCCGGCTTGTGACGCGACAGATCGTGCAGCGCCTGGAGTTCCTGTTCCGAATTTCCCATTTTGCGGGCCGCATCCGCGATGCTGATATAAGCCTGATCCGCCTTCGGATCCCGGTGCAATAATTCGCGCAAAGTATCAATGCCCTCCCGGTATTTCTCGATACGGATTAAATCCGATCCCAGCTGCAAGAGGAAAGCCGTTGAATCCGGAATCTTGGCCCAGCCCTGCTTCAACACCGCAACTGCTTCGGGGTATTTTTGCGCTCGTTCGAAGACATCCGCTAAGGCGAGGTACGAGTTCTCACGCGATGGATCGAGCCGGATTGCCCCCTGCAAATGGGTGATCGCTTCGTCTGATTGTCCAACGCTGGCGTAACTGAGACCGGCCACACCGGCGGCCGATGCGCGCAACTTTTCCGGGAGTTCTGTTCGACGCTCCACTGCGGCCGCGTTGCGAATGGCATCCTCGTATGCGCCTGCCGCGTTCTCAAGAATTGCAAGTTGTACCGTTGTATCGGCATCGCCACTGCCGCCCTGCTGCGCGCGAAGAGATTCCGCGAGCGCTAAGGTCTCGAGTTTTTTCTCAGCCAGGAAGCGCGCTAGTAAGGCGTGAAGCTGCGCGTCCCGCGGAAATCGTTGGGCCTCTTCGCGAAGATTCGCCTTCAAGGCATCGATATCGTCCAAGGAAAAGTTGATCCGCACTTCCATGGCAAGCGGCAAAGGGCTGGTCGGCTGGATCCGGTCGGCTTTTCGCAGCGACTCGCGCGCGTTTAAGAAATCCCCGGAGGCAGCTTGAGCAACTCCAAGACCGTACAGCCCGCGCGGGCTTTCCGGAGCCAGGCAGATCGCCTCACGGTAGAGTCGCACGGCTTCGCTAAAGCGCTTCTGTTGCATGGCGCTTTGCGCCTGGGCATCCAGATCTCGAAAACGGGATAGCCGCTCCGGCGCGCTCAAGCCCGGCTGAGCGCAATCCTGGGCGTAAAGGGACGTAGCCAGGATTATGCTACCGGACGCTGCAATGAATCGGCACGCACCAATTAAGTTCATAGCCATCCTTCCGCTGAGGGTCGCGTTTCATCGGCTGCTGTCTTCCACTCTCGTCGGAAGCGCGGCTCATTACGACGTGCTCGCCCGGCGTCGCATTCCATGAATAGTTCCATCGCACCCAGCTATGCGGACTTGCCTGTCTTTTGAGGGCGGTCGAATTCCACGTGCTGCCTGCATCGGTGCTCACCAAGATTTCGCGGATGGCAGTGCTTCCGCTCCAGGCGAAGCCCCAGACCGTATAGCGGCCAGCGGGCAGTTTCACCCCGTCGGTTGGCCAAGCAATCGATGATTTCACTTGAACCGATGAAATGCGGCTGATGTTGACATCCTGACCCGAGTTCCTGACCCGATTGTAAAAACAGTCCATCCCGCTCTGGTGAAAAGCGGAGGATGCCTGGTCTTGAGCGCTCATTACTACAACACGCCGCAACCATTTCACCGAATCCATTCCATACCAGCCTGGAAAGATGGCGCGTGCCGGAAAACCATTGCGCACGGGCAGCAGCAGGCCGTTCAGCTTGAACGCGATCAGACTCGAATCCTGCCTGCACCTCTCCAGAGGAACGACTTGTGAGTACGGAAGCGGCGAGCGATCCTCAAACAGCCGGCCGGAATCGGCGCCTTCCAGCATCACAAGCGCCGCTTCGGACGATGGCTGTGCGCGCTCGAGCAGCGGGGCCAACGGTATTCCCTCCCAGATTCCATTGCTTACAGCGGATCCATTTGCGGCGTTGCCGGCGCATTCGAGCACGGCCTCGATCCTCTTGCCGGGCAGTTCCACCAAATCACTGAAATTCAGCTCGTATGGCTTGGCAACGCGCCCTTCGAATCGAACCTTCCAGGTCTCGACAGAAATGTCCGGTTGATCGAAGTGATCTCTTACGAAAAAGAAATTCGGCGGAGTGACGGAACCTTCCAGCATTCTTAGGGGGTAAGAAAGGTTTTGCGGTCCTGGTATTCCGAGCGCCAGCCGTGCAGACAAGCCCGCACCTGAAAGCCAAAGTAGTTCTCGTCTGGTCACTAAAACATCAGTGTAAGCGGGTGTTATGCCCGATCGATCTCTTCGGCCGCACGGTTGGCCGATTCCAATGCGGCCTCCTGGCCCCAATTCATCTGGGCAGCGTATGCGCCTGCAAAATGAATGCGGCCCACAGGACGGGTTGCTTCCGGCCAAAATCGGGCAAGTTCGCCTGGCCTGTAGGGAATGCGCTCGCACATCCCGGCCCAGGCTTCCTTGGACCAATCGTGCACAAGAGATTGCTCAATATCCGCTGATTTTCCGGGATAAAGCTTGCAGAATGTAGACAGCGCCTCGTCGGCAGTTACGCCCGGCTGCGCGCCACCTAAAAGAATGCCCCGCGGAGTGTCGACTTCGTCCGCCATGCTCCAAAGCTCACTAAGCCGTGGATCAGGAGGCGCCCAGTTCGGGCTGATCTTGTCCGTTTTCCAAAAACGAGTTCTCGACTGAAAGACTACGCGGGTCCGGGTGTAGTACGGCATCCCCTGTACGACGAAATTCTTGGCCTCCGGCCATCCTGGATTTACAGGAAGCTGCCTCAGCATGACGAGCGAAATACAACTGACCAGATAATCGGCATCCCGCTTGCGTTCCTGCCCGAATTCCCGGTATGTTACGGTCACGCCTGAGGCGCCGTGCGCAATCGCGCTAACCGGGCAGCCTAAATGCACCTTTTGACCTAATCGAGCCGCGAAGGAGTCCGTCATAAGCTGATTACCTCCCTTCAGCCGAAGCAATTTCTTCGTGCTTAGGTCTGTACCACGAAGTTTTTTTATCGCGGCGGCCCAGATCATTTCCAGAGCTGAGCCGGAGCCTCCGAAAAACCGCAGGGCCGCGGCCGACGCGCCTTCACGCCTCAATAAATCCGCAACGCTCACCTGGTCTAATTTACTTAAGCCGACGACAAATGGGTTTACCTCATCCTGAATTTGATCTACATATTTCTGTAGGTATAGAAGCGGTAATTCCGGCCACGGGCGCTCGGCCAAAAAATCGGACTCACGCTGATTAAAGCCGAGCTCATTAAGAACAGCCTTCCTATGCAGGTCCTGTTCGGTAACCATCTTCCCGTTGAAGAACCGAACGAGATTATCTCTTCGCGGATAAGGAACGGCTGTCAGGCCAAACTC
>JAICXK010000410.1 GCA_025980435.1 Bryobacteraceae bacterium | reverse complement strand
GGCCGATGGTAACCGATGCCGTCCGGGTTGACACCTTCGAATAAATCACCCGTGGTGCTGGATTTCACGTACGATTTTCCGAAAATGAACAAGACCGGCTGCTCAAAATAGTGCAAATCGTTTTTCGCAAGTGCAGCCCGAGCCATCTGGCCGGTATCGCCTTGGGTCAAGTGATAGGAGCATTCCTCGGCGGCAAGCCGGGCATAGGAAACATGCTGAGACGGAGAGCTGTCCGTAGCTGAGTAGGACGGACCTTTGCCTTTCAAAAAATCGGTATGAGCGGCATCGCTGAAGTAGTAAATCTTTTGCGGTTGCCAGGGACGAAGCCCTTCGGTCAAATTACTTACGTCCTCGCGATCTCGCGGCGTCGCGAGCTGCTCGGGAAAAGCGGTCGCGTTGGCTGCCAGGTCGAATGCCTCGGTCGCGATCACCCCAGCGGCCTGGTGATCGCCGTGATTCTCGCCCGCTACCCAATCGGGCAGCCACGTGGCGATAACAGAAGGACGCGTGAGCCGGATCAGCCGCACCATGCGGCCCAGCGAATCGCCATGGTCCCAGGTTTCGAGCGAGGCGAGGACGTTCTGGCTGGGGGTGTCGAGACCGTTGAGAAACCAGACGTGCGACACACCAAAGTGAGCGAGCGCTTCTCGCGCTTCAATTTCACGAATCGCGCCTAACGCGGCAGCTTGCTCCTGCCCTTCCGCATTGCCGCCGGAGTTTCCGCGAGTTCCAAACACGACGGCGACGCGCTTCTTCTCATCGAAAACAGCGCGGGCGAGATAAGCGCCGATCTCGGTCTCATCGTCCGGATGAGCCACCACCACCAGGAGATCCGCCTTGAAGCGCGCATCGGGCTTCGGATTCACCGGCGATTGAGCGAAGAGCAAGAAAGAGCAAAAGAAAAGAGATAAAAGTTTCATGTGTTTTTAGGGAAGTAAACCGCCTGCGCTCTTGATGTACCGGATATACGCTTCCGCCTGCGAGTAGCCGCTCTGAATACCGCGGAAGGTGGTGATCTGACGCTGCAGCGGATAGAAATGATCCGGCGCCTGCGATGCATGCGCGTAACAGGCCTGGCGCTTACGCGCTTCCGTCATCGAGATATCTACGTAATCGGTGGGCGCGAACATCTGTGTATCTTCGCCGTCCGAGACCTCGTAATAGTAAAGCGCCGGCTTCGTCGCCATATGCAGCCAGGCGTTGTAGGTAAGCATCGAGATGGCTCGATGATCGGGATGCGCGTCAATCGGCCATTGGGTGAATACAACATCCGGCTTTTCGGCCTCGAGCAGTTTTTGAAAATGATCGTAGGCCGCCGGGTCCACCACCGCCTGCCCATCGATCTGGCCCGCGAATGCGGGATGCGCCTTGAGAATCTCGCAGGCTTTCCGGGCTTCAGCAACGCGCGTCGTGCTGCACTCTTGCGCGCTTCTGTGCCCGCAGCCGCCCTCACCCTTGTTGAGATAAAGCAGCGTGACTTGGTGGCCGAGATCCGTATAGCGCGCTACCGTTCCGCCGCAGGCGTATTCAGGATCGCCCGGATGTCCGCCGGTTACGACGACTTTGAGTTTTCGCGGTTTTGCCTGCTGTGCACTCAGGGGCCCGGCAACCAGGGAAGCTGCTGCCGCCGAAGCGATCAGTCTGCGGCGGGAAATCCCGCTCATGCCCGTACTCCCGCGCGTGATATCGTAACCATGCTCCAATGCTTCATAAGACCTCACTCGTTATAGCAATATCGATCCTTGCGCTGACCCCAAACAGGACGCCCGCGGCCGAACAACACGCCGTGACGGTTGAGCGCGGCGTCAAAACTACCATGCGGGACGGCACGATTCTTTACGCGGATATCTATCGCCCCAGAGAAGCAGGCCGATTTCCGGTTCTTCTTCAGCGCACGCCGTACAACAAGAGTGGCGAAGTCGAATTCGGGTACAAGGCAGCCGCGGCCGGTTACGTCGTGATTGTTCAGGATGTTCGCGGCCGGTACACTTCCCAGGGCGAATGGTACCCGTTCAAGCATGAATCGCAGGACGGCTATGACACGGTGGAATGGGCCGCTGCCCTTCCCTATTCGAACGGGAAGGTGGGAATGTTTGGCGGATCGTACGTCGGTGCGACGCAGATGTTGACCGCGATTGCCCATCCGCCGCACCTGGCCGGCATCTGTCCCGTGGTAACGGCCAGCAATTATCACAACGGATGGACTTATCAGGGCGGCGCGTTCGAGCAGTGGTTTAACGAATCCTGGACCTCGGGTTTGGCGCAGGATACGTTGAACCGCGCCGTTCAGAAGGACACCAACGCAATGAAGGGGATTTGGAAACTGCCGTTGGCCGCCTACCCGCTGTTCAATTCCCCAGGCGGCTCGTTGAAAGTGGATTCGCCGGATGAATTTGCGCCTTATTTCCTGGATTGGTTGGCGCATCCCAGCTTCGACGAGTATTGGAAACGCTGGTCCATCGAAGATCATTATCGGGACATTACTGTTCCCGTGCTCACCGTGGCCGCCTGGTACGACATCTTTCAGGGTGGATCGCTGCGCAACTACGAAGGCATCAAGTCGGATGGCGGAAGCGATGCAGCGAAACGTGGGCAGCATCTCCTGGTGACCATCGGCGGGCATGCCGGGTCGGGGCGCAAAATCGGCGCCGTAGATT
>JAICXK010000085.1 GCA_025980435.1 Bryobacteraceae bacterium | reverse complement strand
TGATCCATCAGATCGCCTGGATCATTTCTGCCCTGAACCTGGAATTGCCCTTCGCCGCGTCCATGCTGGGCGGAATCTGGTCTGAGAAAGACGGGCGGCAGGTCCCGGATACCATCAGCGTCTCCCTTGAATATCCTGAAAAAGTTGTCTGCTGGCAATCCACTTTCAGCAATAGCCATTTCGGTTTGGGCGAACGGTTGCTGGGAAGCGATGGAACCGTTGAACACACGAGTGGTTCCACGGATATGGTTACCGGCCGTCCGCGGGGCGAGCAGACCTGCTAT
Organism: Bryobacteraceae bacterium; assembly: GCA_025980435.1. Taxonomy (GTDB): domain Bacteria; phylum Acidobacteriota; class Terriglobia; order Bryobacterales; family Bryobacteraceae; genus Bog-105. The sequence continues at coordinate 17,331 of JAICXK010000085.1, read as the reverse complement.
TACCCCGAGAAGGTCAATCGTCCCGATGGCGCAGCCGAAACGGGGCATTCGCCGGATCGGAACCATATGGCCAATTTCTTCGATTGCGTCCGTTCCCGGAAACAGCCGAACGCTCCGGTCGAAATCGGGTACAAGTCCGCTATTGCGGTTCTCATGGCGAATATCGCTTATCGCGAGAAGCGGCGCATTACGCTGCAGGATGCTATGAAATACCAGCCGAAGTATTCCTGACTCTGCGTGGCGCTCTTACTTAGTGCAGAAGGCCTCGCAAAGTCTTTCGGGCCTCAACCGCTTTTCAGAAACATATCTTTCACCATTTCCGAGGGCGAACGGCTTGGATTGATCGGGCCGAACGGCTCCGGTAAATCGACCCTGCTAGAGATCCTTGCAGGGACTTGCCGGCCTGATTCCGGTAGTGTGACGCTGCGCAAGGGCGTACGTTTAAGCCGCGTTTCACAGGTCTCCGATTTCCGGCCCGAGGACTCCGTCAGATCCGTGGTTGAACACGCTATGGACAAATCGGAGTCTCACCATCAGGCCCTCCGCCGTCCCGAAGAGATTCTCGGCCGCGCCGGTTTTTCAGATTTCGATCTCGACGCGGTTAGTCTCTCCGGAGGTTGGCGGAAGCGGCTCGCCATAGCGGCCGCTTTGGCTTCCAATCCGGACGTGCTCCTGCTGGACGAACCGACCAATCATCTCGACCTCGCCGGCATCGAATGGCTCGAGAGCCTGCTCCAGTCTTCCAGATTCGCTTGCATCGTCGTCAGTCACGATCGCTATTTCCTCGAAAACGTCGCGACAGAGATGGCCGAGTTGAATCGCGCGTATGCGGATGGTATTCTCCGGGTCCGCGGCAACTATAGCGCTTTTCTGGAGAAGAAGAGCGGATTCCTTTTGGCGCAGGCCAAACGGCAGGAAGCGCTCGAGAACCGGGTTCGAACCGAAATGGAGTGGCTGCGGCGCGGCCCCAAAGCGCGCGGGACCAAAGCCAAAGCTCGTATCGATGCCGCGCAGCAGATAATTGGCGAGCTTGTGGATCTGAACGTACGCTCGCGAACCTCTGCTGCAGCCATTGACTTCGCGGCGACCGATCGTAAAACCAAACGCCTGGTGGAACTCAAAGAGGTGCGCTTTCGTTACGGCCAGCGTTTGATTCTGGACCGCACCGATTTCACGGTCGTGGCAGGCATGCGTATTGGACTGGTCGGCGCAAACGGCAGCGGCAAGACGACCATTCTTCGTCTAATCCGCGGCGAAATCGAACCGGACGCCGGCGAGATCGTGCGGGCCCCCTCGCTGCGCGTGGTCTACTTCGATCAAAATCGTCCCCTCGATCCCAACCTGACGCTGCGGCGTACGCTCGCTCCAGAGGGGGACTCTGTTGTGTACCAGGGCCGCACCATTCATGTGGCCTCCTGGGCGGATCGCTTCCTGTTCCCGGCGGAGCAACTGAATCAGCCGGTTGGGCGCTTGTCCGGAGGCGAGCGAGCACGGGTGCTGATTGCCGGGTTGATGCTTCAACCGGCCGACGTGCTTCTCCTGGACGAGCCTACAAACGATCTGGACATTCCCACTTTGGAGATCCTCGAAGAAGCTTTGCTGGAATTTGGCGGCGCGCTAGTGCTCGTCACGCATGACCGCTATCTCCTGGACCGTGTTTCAACGATTATCTGGGGTTTGAACGGCCAGGGCTGCGCGGAGAGCTTTGCCAGTTATTCGCAGTGGGAAGCCTGGCAAGCGGAGCGTTCCATTTCAAGGTGCGACAGGTCTGGCGCCGCGAGACCCTCCGATTCGACGGATCGAAAGGCCGCGCCTTCAAAGAAGAAGCTCTCTTACCTCGAGCAGCGCGAATTCGATGGCATCGAGGAGCGCATCACCGCAGCGGAGCGCGAGCTTGCCGAATGGCGCTCCTTGCTGGCGGACTCCGCCGTGCTCCGGGATTCACAGCGTTTGCAAGAGGCTTACCAGAGCGCACAGCAGGCGCAAGCTGTAATCGAAGACCTGTACAACCGGTGGGCCGAGTTGGACCAAAAGAGTAACGGATGAGTTGATTTCCTCCCTGTACCCGTGTTTTGTTTGCTGGAACTTTTACTAGCTGTTAGATATTTCATTTGCACAAAGGGATCAAACAGGCTATTGTCCAAAATGGTGTTCTGGCCTTCATGCCGGTCGTAACTGTTTCATCGCAGGCGGTGTCTTATCGGCATCGTTTCTCGCAACTAACGCAGTACCCAATGACGAATTGAGAGGAAAAGTGAGATATACAACCGTTCTCGCAACATCTTTCTGGGCCGCGCTGTTTGCGTGCTTACTACCCGCTTACGCGGATTCACTCCTGGTTGGTTTTAACGCCCAAACGCCTCTTCAGATTTATTCCACTTCAGGAGTCTTTCAGCAAGACTTCGGTCCGAACGGAGCCTCGGCAGGGGTCATCCAGGACGGCTTGCTTTACGTTATTCAGCCGGATATAACGACCTTAAGTTCGAGCACTATTACCGCGCTTGATAAGAATCAGCATGCTGTAAGCTCGTTCACGCTGCCTTACCTCATTGCGGACGCGACCGCCGGCGGCAGCGGTACTCTGTGGCTGTCGGGTTACAACGGAGATGTGTATCAAGTTACGACTTCGGGGGCCGTAAAAAGCTCGTTTTCTACCGGCTATAGCTCGGCTACATCCATTGGCATAGCCACCAACGGGACAGATTTGTTTACTACGGAGGGCGACAGCTCGGACGCAATCGATGAACGTAATGCGGCTGGAAATATCATTTCGACTTTTCACACCGGGTTTACCAGCCTGTACGGACTTGCCTTCGATAGCTCCGATAACACGTTCTTTGCGGGAAGTTTTTCGAGTGTGTATCATTTTCGGTTGTCGACGACCCCAGTGGGGCTGATCGGTAGCATCGATATCGCTGGCGATTCCCGAACGCCGAATGGAGCTATACATGATGGATTGGAGTTGGGCGATCTGAGCAGCCTGATCGGTGCTCCGCCCCCACCACCTCCTCCTACCGTGCCTGAGCCTGGGTTTGGATGGCTCTCCGGACTGGTGCTGCTCGGCTTCGCAGCCTACTTTGGCCGCCGATCGGCGATCCGCTGGCGGTCGACATTGCCCCTGCTGATGATTGGAGCCGGGCTGTCCGCATCCACTGCCTTTGGCGCGGTCACCGTGACGTTGAACCATACAGCGTCCACTGTTCCGGTCGGCGGTACGCTTTCTTTTACAGCGGTAGCCTCGGATTCGGCGAACCCCAGCGCGTTCTTGCGCTACCAGTTTGATGTGGCGCCGGCTGGAAGTTCCACCTTCTCAGTTGTCAGGGATTTCCGCTGGCCCAATACTTTCACCTGGACGCCAAGCGATCACGAGGGCGCCTATCAGGTTAAAGTCGTCGTGATTTCTTCCGGGGGCGGCTCCGGGTCCGATACCGAGACAATTTTCGTTACTTCCAGGGTGTCCGGCAGTTCGCCGGTTGTCTCTTCGACGCGCAATCCGCTTGTAGCTCTTTATTCCGCTCCACCGTGCGCTTCGCCGAAGCAGGTGCGTGTTCGCTTTAAATCATCTTCAGACCCTGCCTGGCAAATGACGCCATTGAAGGCATGTAACGGTCTGAGCGTAAATTTTTACATCGGAGGGATGAGGGCGAATACAACCTATACTCTCCAGCAGGACCTTTTTAATGGTCCCTTCGATACACCCGGACCGCCACAGAGTTTCCGGACGGGCAGTGTGCCGGGCAGCTTCCCAACCTTCAGTTCTTCTGTCCTGAAGGCCCCCGAAGCTCCCACCAGCCTCAGTTATCCTTTTGAGCTGAAGTGCATTGCCGGAGGTCAACCATGGGCGACTGATTTGCAGCAGAACATTGTCTGGTTTCTCTCGGTGCCATTTGGCCACGGCTATCTGGTTCGGCCTGCGCCCGGCGGCACCTTCATCGGCTTTACTGATGCCGATATACCAGGAGACCAGAAGCTTTTTCGCGAATTCGACTTGGCGGGCAATGTCATACGGGAAACAAACTCGAGCCTTGTTAGCCAGGAAGTAAATGCCATGCGGGCCAGTCAGGGCAAATCTCCGGTTCGCCTCACCTTTTTTAACCATGAAGGTTACCGCCTGCCGAACGGCTACACCGCCACCCTCATCCTCGATGAGGAAGTCAGAGATCAAGGCTCGGGTCCGGTAGACGTGCTCGGCGATGTTGTATTAGTTCTGGATAAGAACTTCCAGGTTGTTTGGGCTTGGGACTCCTTCGATCATCTCGATATCAGGAGAAAGGCGCTCCTGAACAATGTGTGCACCGCTGGACAAGGCGGTTGCCCCGGAGCGCTCTCCAACAAGGATGCGAGCGGGCACGTCTACACGAAGGCCAATGACTGGACGCACGCGAATTCCGTCTTCTACGATCCCAGGGACGGCAACCTGATCATCTCGGTGCGTCATCAGTCCTGGGTGTTGAAGCTCGATTACCGCAACGGTGCGGGAACGGGAAACATCATCTGGAGATTAGGCCGGGGCGGCAACTTCACCCTCGGTGGCGGTGCTCCGGAAAGCGACTGGTTCTCCTATCAGCATGATGCCGAGTTTGAAAGCAACGGGCTCCTGACGTTATTCGACAACGGGAACGAAAGGATTGCCAGTTCCGGGGGCAACAGCCGTGGGCAAGCATGGCGGCTCGATCAAACAAACATGGTTGCGACGCCCGTTATCAACTTCGATTTAGGCGTTCAATCTCTTGCGGTCGGCACTGCATCCCTGCTCTCCAACGGAAACTATTGGTTCCAGGCCGGGTTTGTCGGGTCCCCGCTCACCAGCCATACGTTTGAGTTCACGCCTTCCGGAACACCCGTTTATAAGAGCTTCACTGACGTAGGGATTTATCGGGTATTCAGGCTTCGAAATTTATACACTCCTCGGTAGGATCTGAGCGGAAGCGAAAAGGCTGGTGCGGGCGTTTCCGCACCAGCCACTTAATCACCCAAATCGTCCGGCTGTTCCGCATGTGCTACCTATATGACTGTCATCGTAGGTGATCTATGGCTTCCGAAGGCCAAGCACATCCCGAACCGGACAGCGAAATTGAAAGGCTCCATCGCGTCATCGCCCGTTTAGAAGCCGAACTCGCACAGCGGAAGCAAGCCGATGAGCCGCTGGAGAGGTTCTTTTCGACCTCGCTCGATCTCCTCTGCGTGGCGGATTTTGAGGGCTATTTCCGACGCTTAAATCCGGCTTGGGAGCACACCCTGGGGTTTACTGCCGAAGAACTCTGCGCGCATCCCTTCCTTCACTTCGTGCATCCGGACGATCGCGCAGCCACCCTCGCCGAGGTGGAGAAGATCTCCCGCGGCGTCGATACCATCTCTTTCGAAAACCGCTATCGTTGCAAAGATGGAAGTTACCGGTGGCTGCTATGGAATGCCATTCCGTTACTCGATCGGCGAAGAATCTATGCCGACGCGCGGGATATTACAGAGCGAAAGCGTTCAGAGGAAAATATACGCAAACTCAAGGAATCGGCGGAGAGTGCGAATCGCAGCAAAAGTGATTTCCTCGCACAAATGAGCCATGAGATCCGTACGCCCATGAACGCCATTATCGGTATGGCGGATCTTCTCTGGGAAACATCTCTCACGGCCGAACAGCGGCAGTACGTCCGAATCTTCCGCCGTGCCGGATCGAACCTGCTTAATCTCCTGAACGACATACTGGACCTCTCGAAAATCGAAGCCGGCCAGGTCGAACTCGAGGAGATCGATTTCGATCTCGCCGACACGCTTGACAAAGTTTGTGAGCTTCTAGGCCTGCACGCTCATGAGAAAGGACTCGAATTAGCCTGCCGCACAATGCCTGACGTCCCCGCCAGCCTTCGTGGCGATCCCACACGCCTCCGTCAGGTCCTGATGAATCTCGTAGGGAACGCGATCAAGTTTACCGAAAAGGGAGAAGTCGTCTTACGCGTTGAACGGCAGCCGGACAGCGGTCACTCGGTATGGCTGCGGTTCGCGGTCTCCGATACCGGCGTCGGTATTCCAGAAGAGAAACTTGCTGACGTGTTCAAGAGTTTCACTCAAGTGGATGCTTCCACCGCCAGGAAGTACGGCGGCTCCGGGTTGGGTTTAGCTATTTCTAAATACCTGGTTGAGCGCATGGGCGGGCGCATCTGGGTGGAGAGCAAAGTGGGTCTGGGAAGTACGTTCTATTTCACCGCTACATTCGAAACCCCTCGCAAGGCCACGAAGCCGGCTTCGCAGCCGCTGGATCTGAAGAAGCTGCGCACTTTGATTGTCGATGATAATGCGACGAACCGCCTGATTTTGGCGGATGCGGTTGCCGGTTGGGGTAGCCTGCTCACCACCGCCGAAAGCGGTGAAGAGGCATTAGCGGAACTGGCGCGCGCCAGCCAGGCGGGCGAGCCCTATGGCCTGGTTCTGCTGGATTGCCGGATGCCCGGTATGGATGGATTCGAGGTCGCCGAACAGATGCACAACAATCCCAGTCTCGGCGCGGCTACCGTTCTCATGCTGACTTCCGACAACCGTCTCGGCGACACGGCCCGATGCCGCAGCCTCGGAATAGAAGCGTATTTGATTAAGCCGATCCAGCGATCTGAGCTGCTGAGTGCGATTCAAGCGGCTCTCAACCAGACCACACCGGGAAATTCGGCGCCACGTCCTGAAGAGGATTCCGTTTCAATTCCCCGTAAGCTCGGCCTGCGCATTCTTCTGGCGGACGATTCGGAAGACAACGTGTTCCTGATTCGGTCCTATCTGCGGGATTCCGGCTGCTTGCTTGATATCGCGGCGAATGGTCAGGCGGCCGTTCAGAACTTCCAGCCGGGGAAGTATGATCTGATCCTTATGGACCTGCAAATGCCGGTTCTGGACGGCTACGCCGCCACACGGGCCATACGCGAACGCGAGCGCGAAATGCAGGCCGACCCCACTCCCGTAATCGCTCTTACCGCATATTCCCGTAAAAGCGAGATTGACAAGAGCCGCGAAGCCGGTTGTACGGGCTACCTGATAAAGCCGATTCGCCGCAAGACTCTGCTGGCCGCTCTGGAACGATACAGCCATCCTGCGCCGGTTCATCGCGGGGAACCAGGGCCCAGTCACCGGCCGATTGCTGTGGACAGGCGGCTGGAAGCGGCGATTCCTGATTATCTTGAGAACAAGCGGCGCGACATTCAGGCCGTATTGAAAGCGCTTGAAACGGACGACTACAAAACGATTCGCATCATCGGGCACAAGCTACACGGCTCGGGGGCCGGCTACGGATTTGCTGAGCTGAGCGCGTTCGGCGAACGCCTTGAGCTTGCGGCAGAGGATCGGAACTCGAGCAGCATCCGGGAGCAGGCCGGCCAAATCTCCCGTTATTTGGAAACCCTTGGCACAGGAATCCGCGGCGCTTACTGATCCGCGCCCGATGAGGTGTACTTGATCAGCAGTACTTCATTCCCCTTTTGGTTATAAATCAGCTCGTCGGCCAGGTTCCGGCTCAGGAGAATGCCGAAGCCGCCAGGCCGCAAACCAAGCCGGCTTCGTTCCTCAAGGTGCTGGAACGGCGTCTCGGGTCCATTCGAAATCGCGGCGTGCCGTAGGTCGCTAAAGGAGAAGCCCTCGCCCGGATCCCATATCTTGTAAATCATCGATCTGGCAGTCCGCACATAATCAACCCGCACCGCCTTGCGCGGATCTGAATGGCCGCCATGCTCGATTGCGTTCATCAGTAATTCACGGAACGCCGTCCCAATGTCATCACGTTCCTGCGCGGAAAGGCCTGTGCCCAGTTCCTGCATAAACGTGATCAGCCGCTCCGCTATATCCACCCTGCAGGGGACTTGTAACGAAATCCACTGTGGAATCGCCGACAGCACTTCAATGTCGTCCTGCGAAGACGGAGCGCGCAGTGCGCGTGCAACCGTATCCGCAACAGCATCCAGTGAAAAGGGCTTACTGAAATAGCCGATCGCCTGGTCACGCAGTGAACTGATCACGTTTGCCGGGGTGCTCTCCGCCGTCATTACAAGGACGTTTGTGCCAGGCCTCACTTCTCGTATCTTGTGTAGCAACTGCAGGCCATCCAACCCCGGCATTCGTATATCGGTAATGACCAGATCGCAATTGTTGTCTTGCAGGTAAGCAAGCGCCTGCTCTCCATCGTAGGCGTCCTCAATCCGGTGGTCTTCGCCCGCTAATGCCGCAGCAAGCAGGTAGTGAATGTCGGGATCATCATCGACAATAAGGATTGTCCTCGCAGCCATGGGGACAGGGATACCAGCCAGGAGATTATCATAATTCTCCAGCTTGCGGGTGAGCCGGAAACGGCTATCCGGCTTTGCAGGCCTCTTCCAGACTTGGATAAAACCGGAACACCTTATCCAGTTGACAGACGTGAAACGCCTGAAACAAGTAACCGGCTGCTCCTGCGATCCGCATATCTCCGTCCAGCGTCGCAATCTCGCGGTAACAGGCGATAAAACGGCCGATGCCTGTACTGTCAATTCGGGTCACACCGGCAATGTCGAAGATGATGTTCCGCTTTCCGTCGCGCAGCAAATCGCACACGAGCGTCACAATTTCTTCGCTCTCCGGGCCAAACATCACCTTGCCTGTGATCGTGACCACAACCGTACCCGGAACGGCCTCGTCGTGTCTAATCTGCATCAATTGCGAATCGACCAGTGTACGTTGTTTCAGGCGGGTCCGCTACAGTGGTGAATCTTTCGCTCAGTGAATTGTACCCGGCGCTTCACCCTCAAAACGGATCGAACTGTCCGTCAGGGCGATTTCGACGCGCCGGTTTCTTGCTCTTGCCGCCGCGGTTGTGCTTGGTACTAGCGGGTTGCTCTTGCCATAACCCTTGATATTGATGATCGACCGGTCAATGCCCGATTGCACCAGATACTGTTCCACCGCTTTCGCTCGCCGCACGGACAGTTGCTGATTGTATTCGGCCGTCCCTACATCGTCGGTATAGCCGAACACGGAGAGCCCATACCCCTTTGAAACGAGCAGAATGCCCGCAATGCGGCTCAACAACTCCCGGTTCTTCGGATTCAGTTCGGCGCTATCGAAATCGAACCGGAAAATCGAATCCGGGAGGACCATCACCATGCCGTTCGGCGTCCGGTGCGTCTCCACAACGCTGTTCAGCGCCTCCTGCATGCGATTTAGTTCCTGCTCGCGCTCCAACCGCATCTGTGCAACTTGATCTTGCGCTTGCTTGGCCCGGTCGGTTGCCTGCTGCGCTTCCGTAACGGCTTGAGCCCGGCCTGCTTCAGCCTGTTGCCGCTGTTCCTCGGCTTGATGGCGGCCCCCTGCAGCCAACTCCGCTCGTTTGGCCGCATCGTCGGCCCGTTGACTCGCATTCAGGGCCGCATTCGACTCCCGCTGCGCTAATTGCGCGGCCTCATGCACCTCACGGCTTAGCGCGACCACTTGCGCTTTCATCGCCTTCAGGCTTTGATAACCCTTGTAGTCGATCGCGAAGAGGCCGGCAAAGAGAATGACTGCAACGGCAATGAATGCTATCCGCTTCACACTCCCATGGTAACGCCCGGCGAGGCTCTGGGCAGCCCCTGATCCTACGGCAGCGCCCACGCGTACAGAACGTTGTGCGAGCCGACGAGAAGATATTGCCGGCCGTCCAGTTCGTAGGTGATGGGGGCGCCGCTAACTTCGCCGCCGCCGTACGCGTGCCATAGCGTCTCACCGGTATCGGCATCCAGCCCGAGCATGTTGCCATGCGTGTCTGCTGTAAATACTAGCCCTCCGGCCGTGCTCAGAACACTCGCCCAGTTGCCTCCCGGTCCAAGATCATGGCTCCAACGAATTTTGCCGGTCTGATACTCAATAGCGTTTAGCGCGGAACGGGACCAGACATACAGGTTGGTTCCCGCGAAGCCCTCGGGCTTGCCGTTTGAAAGATCATAGTAGAGGCCGAAAGAGTGATGTGAATCGACGTAGAGCAGTCCGGTATCGGGACTGAAGCTGGGCGACATCCAGTTGGTTGCGCCGAGGGCATCGGGCTCCACCAAGGTTCCCGCCGTGCTGGGGTCTTTCTCGCGATTCGCGACCGGCCTCCCTTTGGAATCCACGCCAAGGCTCCAGTTGATTTGTTCGAACGGGACGGTCAACAGGGCCTTCCCATTGGTCCGATCCAGAACGAAGTAGTACCCGTTGCGGGACGCCTGAAGAAGCAGCTTTCTCGGCTGCCCTTTAAAATCTGCATCGACGATTACCGGCGTCTGAACCGCGTCCCAATCGTGAACGTCGTGCGGCGAAGGCTGGAAATACCAGACCAGCTTCCCCGTGTCCGGATTCAGGGCAACGATCGTACAAGTGTAGAGATTGTCGCCGCGCCTGGTCTCGCCATTTAAAACCGGATTCGGATTACCGGTCCCCCAATAGAGCAGATTCAGGTCCGGGTCATACGTGCCCGTGATCCACGTCATCCCGCCGCCGTGTTTCATCGCTTCGGCATTGGGCCACGTCTCGGAGCCGGGTTGTCCTGGTTGGGGCAGCGAATCCCAGCGCCACTGTAGCTTCCCGGTTTCTGGATCGAACGACTTGATGAAACCATGCAGATCGTTGAAATCCCCCGAAATCCCTACCAGCACATGATTCCGGATGATCATCGGCGCCATGGTGGCCCAGTAGCCGAGTTTCACATCGGCAAGTTCCATGTCCCACTGAACCTCACCGCTCTTTGCGTCCAGGCACAACAAATGAGCATCCGGCGTTTCAAAGTAGAGCCGGTCTTTATACATGCCGACACCGCGCTGCCCGATATGCAGACCGTCGTTCGCATGGTAGTGATAATGCCAGTTCTGCCTGCCCGAGCGTGCGTCTACGGCCCAAACATCATCCGGTTCCGTGAAATAGAGAGTGCCATCCACCAGTAAAGGAGTTGATTTCAGCCCGACGCCGGCCGGTACATCGGTCTGGAAAGCCCACGCCATGGTTAACGTCCTGACGTTTTGTTTGTTGATTTGCCGGAGCGGGCTGAAGCGCTTACCGGAGTAATCGCCGTTATAGGTTGGCCAACTGTTCGAGGCGGGATGCAGAAGGGACGCTGGATCCAGCCCTTGCGCATACGCGGCCGCACCGAACACAAACAGGAGCAAAAGCTTCATTTCAGCGTCTCTAAGTACGCGAACAGATCGTGAATGTTCTGATCCGTATACGCGGTCAGCAGTTTTTCGTGCGCGGCGAGCGGATCACGAATCTCCACCTTTACGCTGCCGCGGGGCCAGGAATGGATCCAGCCCTGCGCGTCTCGCAAAGAAATCAGGAACTCGTCCGAATAAACCTGCTGGCCGGAAAACGTTTTGCCTGATCTTTCCGTGACCGTCACCGTGGGCTTTATCCCCGACGGAAACACAATCCGAGTCTGCAAATCGAAGGGTTTGTATTTTGACGCGACATGCGCGAGGTCGCCGCTGGTTGAATGGCATTCGGTGCATTTTCCAGCGCCGTTGAAGTAGGCTTTACCCGCTTCTGCATTTCCGACCAATAGTTTCTCGAGCGGGTACTCGGATGGAGTCCGCTGGGTAACCGATGCCGCCAATTTCGCTTCGGCATGCAAGAACGCCGCGATCTCTTTAATCTGATCGTCGGAAAGCTGGAATGCCGGCATGCCTTTGTCGGGGCGTCCGTTATGCACCACCTCTCCAATGAGGTTGCCATTCACGTCATGGCTGACCAAGGGAGAGCGGATGAGGTCCGGTCCACTGGCGCCTCTACCGTCCGGGCCGTGACAAAAGCCGCAGGTCTGGGTGAATTGCCGCTTGCCAGCCGCGACATCCGCAGCGTTCTGCGCAGATGAGCAATGTGCGCCAATGCCGACGACCATCAGAATCTGAGCCGGAAGCGTAAGCGACCTAAAACGGGTTGCCCTTAGCCCCATCACTTCACGCCGCCCATGCCTTGGCATTTTGAAAACACTCTTCTGCCATTCGCTTCAGCAGCAGCGACTGTTCCCAGCGGTCGTTCTCCTCCACCGCAACGCCGTTGCGATCCGGAAACGTGCGCGCATAGTAGATGTCGGGTCCGAGAAGTTCCGGGACGAAGTAAATCGCGTCACCACGCCGGGCTGCGCGCAGGAAATGGCGGAATGCAGCCGTCCATAGTTGCTTGAAGTGTCCAACGTATTCCGCGTCCGGTTCCACACTGACCTGCATGCATCCGGGATTGCCGATCCGGCCATGTAGAAACCGGACCCGTTCGAGCACCGGCCGAATGAACGCAAATTTCTTCTCGAATCCTCCGTACACCATTTCCTGCCCCGTGTACCAATGGGAAAAATCGCCGTTGATGCGAATTTCCGGAAAGCGCCGCACAAATCCGACCGTGCGCCACATATCCTGAAAAATCGTAGCGCGGTGCGTCTCCAGGTAAAGCGGGATGCGCCAGCGCTGCGCCGCCTTCAGAACGCTCTCAATCAAGTGCGCCGCTTCGTCGTCATCTTCCAGGCCCCAGCCGACGTGAAGCGTTGCGCATTCGTAACCATCCCCGGCCATTCGCTCGGCGAAGGGCAACGACTCTTCCGGCAGGTTAATCCGGCCGCTTCCGGCAACTCTTAAACCGAGCGAAGTGCAAAGGTCCAACTCTTCCCGATCCGCGATTGTCGCGAATTGAACGCCGCTAAAACCGGCGGCGCTAATGGTCTCGAGTCTCTGATGGAAGCTGTTTCGGAGTCCCATGGAATCCAGCGCCATGAGATTCATGTACACGCGCAATTGTGGATCGGGGAGCGACCCGCCGTTCGCGGAACTCATTACACAGATTGCTCTGTCTCGGCTCGCTCTGCATCGGCGTGTCCCAGGCTGCGCGCGCTCTCATCCTTCGATGCTTCGAGCCAGGCGACATCCGCCTGCGTATCGCTGAAGCGCCGCAGGCCCGCTTCTCGGATGGCAGAATCCGGCACTTTCTTGAGTGGGGTGTAGCGGGGGTGATGCGCTTCCTTATACGGATCGTTCCGGGCCGCGTTATAGCAGCAGATCATCGACCAGCGCGGTTTGTCGGACTTGTTCTGATCGGATCGATGCAGAAGATTCGCGTGAAAGAAGAGGACATCGCCCGGCTCCATTTCGACATACACCAGCGGCAGACGCTTCTCGGCTTCGCGAACCCGTTCCATGTCGGCGCCGGCCTGATCGCCCGTCAAGATATGGTCGACCCGGCCCATAAGGTGGGATCCGCTCAGCACCTGAAGGCAGCCGTTCTCGCGCGTCGCCGCGTCCACGGCGATGGAGGCGCTGCACAGCAAAGGGAACAGCACGCCGTTTTGATACCAGTAACCGTAGTCCTGATGCCAGGCCCACGCGCCGCCCACCTTGGCATCTTTCATGATCATCTTCGAATGGTAATGGTAGACCTCGCCCCCCAACAGCATCTCCGCCGAGTTCACGATGGTTTCGCAGCGCGCGAACATGCCATAGATGCTGTCGCCGGGATGGTTCCACAGAGAAAGCCGCACGGTGCCGCCCTCCCCGTCTCCTTTGCCGAAGGAGTGCTGATCGAGTTCGCGATCCTCTTTGGCGGCGCGTCGCAGTAAATCAATCTCTCCGGCGTCGAACATACCGCGTTCCAGAACGAATCCCGTGCGCTCGTATTCCTGGATGTTGTTGTCCTTTAATGGGCCAGCAGCCATAACGTGTGTCTCCTTTCTATTCTGTGCTCTTCAACTGTTCAGGAACGAATTGCGAGCGAACTCATCAGGGCATCGGTGGCATTGTAGGCTTCCCGAACCCAATTGACGATCTTATCCGGCTCCGGCGAATACTCCAGCTCGATACTGACTGTTCCCGTGAAACCCGCTTCCGCAAGGGCTTTGAGGTACGGCGGGAAATCGACGGTTCCGCGGCCGGGCGGCAGATCTCCATGCTTCTTCCCATCGCAATCCGATAGGTGGACATGCGCGATTTGCCCGGCCAGCTTCGAAATCTCCTTTGCGGAGTTCCGCGCCAGCGCCAGGTGCGAAATGTCGACATTTGCCTTGGCCGCCGGGTGGTCCACCTCCGCCAAAAAACGCTTCATGCCGTCGATATTATTGACGAGCGAGAGATGGAAAGGCTCCAGTTCAATCGCAAGTTCCAGCCCCATTCCGCTTGCGTATGCGGCCAATTCGCGGACGTGTTCGACGGCCCATTTCCACTGATCGGCGGGAGCAATCACTTCCTGCTGCCAGAGATACTCCCCGAGCACAAGCAGCAGGTTCCCGCCCTCAAGCTCGTAACACAAATCGAGATATTGCTTCGCCCGGTAGACGTGAAAATCCCGCACCGGTTTGTTGAAATCGGCGATGCCCAGCGCGCAGCATACGGTGGACACTACCGGCAGATGGCACGATTTGCAGCTCTCTCGAATAAGCCTGCGCTCTATGGGTGTAAGCTCGAGCGGATCGGCAAAAACATCGATCGTGTCAAAACCGATCTCCTTCGTCAGTTCGATCCCGCGCGCCGTACCGACGGAAGTTCCTAGCCATGCGGAACTGATGAGCCCGAGTTTCAAAACGCATGCCTCCTGTTTGCTTTGCGGGTTGTGCTCGCCCGTGTTGACCTTCGTTGGCTGGCAGCGATAATATCATAAACGTTCATCATTAAATTCATGACTGGAGCCTTCTTGGATTTTGACCCAAACTATCCCGTTCCAGAGCCGCTTCGCAGCGATTTCGGGATCGGCGCCGTCGGCGCGGGCTTCATTATGCGCGATGTGCAGTTGAAAGCGTATGCGGATGCCGGTTATAACGTCGTTGCCATCGCATCGAGGACGCCCGAAATTGCTCGCGAAGTCGCCGACTTGCGCAGTATACCGCGGGTTTACGAGACGCTGGAGGAAATGTTGGGAGATCCGGCGGTCGAGATCCTGGATATCGCGGTCCCGCCTGACAAACAACTCGACGTGGTGCGGCGGGCGGTGCAGGGCCGCCACAACTTGAAAGGCATTTTGGCCCAGAAGCCGCTCGCGGTCACGCTTGACGAAGCCGCCGAGATCGTTCGATTATGCGACAGCGCCGGCGTGATCCTGGCCGTGAACCAGAACATGCGCTATGACCAGTCCATCCGGGCTCTCAAGAACCTTCTGAACCGGGGCGATCTAGGCGCGCCGGTCTTGGCCACAATCGAGATGCGCGCGGTTCCACATTGGCAGGCCTGGCTACGCGATTATGGCCGCCTGACGCTGTTGAATATGAGCATCCATCACCTGGACAGCTTTCGCTATCTGTTCGGCGAACCCGAATCGATTTATGTGAGCGCCCGAAAGGATCCCCGCACGCGGTTCCCTCACGAAGACGGCATTTGCCTGTACATACTCGAATACGCAAACGGGCTTCGAGCCGCTGCCTGGGATGACGTCTGGGCGGGACCGCGTACCGACCGGGACGATCTGAGACCGTATATCAAGTGGCGCGTGGAAGGGACCGAGGGGCTGGCGGAAGGCACCCTCGGCTGGCCGAATTATCCGAACCGCGCGCCCAGCACACTCAGCTTTACAACCACCCGGCAACCGGGAGTCTGGGTTACGCCGCGATGGCCGGAGGTCTGGTTTCCGGACGCGTTTCGGGGACCGATGGCCGATCTCATGAACGCCATTGCGTCCGGCGCGGAACCGGCCACAAGCGGCCGCGACAACCTCGGGACCATGGCCCTGATCGAAGCCGGTTATCGATCTATGCAGGAACGCCGGCCCGTTGATATCGCAGAGATCACGAAGGCTTCTCCCGCGTTCTCGCTTCGAGGATAACGGATGGCACGCCGCTCGTCATCCCCAACCATGAAGGACATCGCGGCGCGAGCGAATGTCTCCATCGGCACGGTCTCGCGCGTGCTGAACCGGCACGAAGATGTAGACGAAAAGCTTCGGGACCGTGTCGAGACAGTCGTTCGCAAGCTGGGATATCGGATGAACGCGCGAACCCGCAGCGTGGTTCATACGAAATCGCGCATCATCGGGTTGGTGCTCTGCAACGATTTTGGTTTGAGCTCAGCGCAATCGCTGCTCTTGCTTGGTATCGAAGAGTACTGCGCGCGGATGGGCTATTACCTGCTTTTCGCCCGGCACCAGTTTTCGCCGGAAGTGACGGCGGAGAATATGCAGATTCCGAGCGTTATTGAGACTCCGGGGCTGGCCGATTGCGTGATTATCGCCGGCACGGTCTACCCGAACATTTTAAGGGCGTTTGCGAAGCATGGCTTCCGCTATGTGCTGTTGGCGAACCATGTTGTGGAGCTTGCCGAAAATGGACTTCACAGCAGCCATGTGGAGTATAACGACGAGGCCGGCTGCTATGAGGCGACTCGGTACCTGGCTCAGCTTGGCCACACCCACATCTGGTACATCGGCGATGCCGCGCGGACGTGGCACAAGAACCGTTATCGGGGCTACGCGCGCGCAATGGCAGATCTCGGACTGGAGCCCCATGTGCACACCATCGCGCTTTCCGATGACGAGTTTGAAAACGGACAGGCGGCGGTTTCTTACATCCTCGAAGAACAATGGCCGGTAACTGCCATTCTGGCGGGTTCCGATGAGCTTGCCTTCGGCGCGCGCGAAGGGCTCCGGCAGCATCGGCGCGACGTTCCAAAAGACGTTAGCCTCATCGGATTCGAGCATCAGATCGGGCATTCCCGTGGTTCGAATTTGACGAGCGTATGTGTAGATATGGTGGAAGTGGGACGTCAGCTCGCGAAGCTTGCCATCGCGCAGATAGAATCTGAACGTGCCGAAAACCGGGAAGTGGCCGTGCCGACCGTTTTCGCGCGCCGCAGCACCTGCCGGCCTTTGCGCAAAGAAGAGCACATGCTGCTGTAGCCCGTTTGTTCGAGCCTTATGTTTAAATCATTATTCGTTGTACCGGCGCTGCTGCTCATGGCAGCGTTCGAGCTTTCTGCCGCGGCAGGCGTCACCTACGAAGGCAAGCACGGTCCCGGCCACGGCAAGTACATTGTGCTCATTTCCGGGGATGATGCCGAATATCATTCTGAAGAAGCGCTTCCGCAGCTAGCCAAAATTCTCGCCGTTCACCACGGCTTCAAATGCACCGTCCTGTTTCCCATCAATCCTGCCGACGGGACCATCGATCCAACCTATAACCGCAACACTCCCGGGCTCGAAGATCTTCGTAAAGCGGATCTCATGGTCCTGTTCATGCGGTGGCGCGATCTGCCCGATAACCAAACAAAGGAAATTATCGATTACGCCGAATCGGGCCGGCCGATTGTCGCCATCCGTACCGGCACGCACCCGTTCCAGCTAAAGACCAGCAAGACGTACGCGAAATGGTCCTGGAACAGCAAGGTTCCCGGCTGGGAAGGCGGCTTCGGCCGCAAG
>JAICXK010000255.1 GCA_025980435.1 Bryobacteraceae bacterium | reverse complement strand
GTACTTCTGAAAAACGCCTTCGCGACGCTCAGGAACGCGTGCCGCGTCGGTCCAGGTAGTGAAACCGGATCAGATAAATATTCCTACCCTTGCCGTGATTGGCGACCTTAAGAAGATCAACGACGCCGAGAAATCCCGATTCGCGCGCCAGTTGAGGAGTGACATCGGGTAGCCCGATTGGGATGATCGAATCGACTTCTATCTCGCCTTCTTCCATGCGGTATCGACCTCCTACTTTGACACGCGGGCGCATCCAAATGCGGACACTGCATGTGATCTCTCCCCGGCGAATGCCGTCCCGCAGTCGCTTCGTGAACGTCATAACGAGAGTCTACCGACTATTCTGGACGGCCCCCATTACGAGTTGGTAAGTTGGTAACGCCTCTCGGAACCTTATTCACGCCGCGCCGCGCTAAAGTTTTCTACTAATGAAAAGCGTACCCAACTCGGTTGACGACTACATCGCTGGGCAACCCGAGCCGATGCGGCCAAAACTCGAACAGGTCCGCGCTGCGATTAGGAGCGCCGTTCCGGCGGCAGTGGAGGGCATCGGGTACGGTATGCCTGGATACAAGCTGCACGGAAAGCCGATGCTGTATTTCGCCGGCTTTAAGGAGCACTATTCGCTGTTTGCCGCGTCGGGGACGTTCTTTGCGGCGCTTGAAGACGAGCTCAGGGGCTATGAACTGCGCAAGGGGACAATCCATTTCCCGTTCACCAAACCGGTTCCGGTAAAGCTCATCAGCCGAATTGCAAAGCTGCGTGCCGCTGGGATTGCTGCTACGACGAAAAAAACGATGCCGGGCCAAGAGAAAGGAAGACCCAAGCGATCATAGTAGGAGACAGTGCGGTTCGGCCAGCGCGACGCCGTTGACTGCAACCTGGTTATCACAGCTTCAGCGGAACGGCTACTCCTGGCGTTCGAGCACCGTGCGCGCCGAATCGAGTTCTTTCCGCCTTGCTTTATCCAGCTTCGGGTAAGAGAGCTTCAGCGACTCGAGCGTGTCGATGACAACGGAGGCAACCACCAGCCGGGTAAACCATTTGTTATCGGCCGGCACAACGAACCAGGGTGATTCCCGTGTCGCGGTATGCCGGATCATGGCCTCGTACGCATCCATGTAATCGTCCCAGTGCTCGCGCTCACGGACATCGCTTTCAGCAAACTTCCAATTCTTAACGGGGTCATCCAGTCTCGCCAGGAAACGCTGTTTCTGCTTCAGCAGATCCGGGATTTTCGGCTGGTTGGCCATCTATTCGCCGAAGTTCGCGTCGACCGCTGGACGCTGCCCGCCGTGGCGTCCATTGCCGTATTTGCGGAACACTCCGCTTTCGCGCACGCGAATCATTAGCATGTAAAGAACAATTACAAGGTTTACGACAAGTACGCTAATGCGCTCCCAAGTCGCCCTTTCGATAATTCCCAGAATCTCCCAGGGAAGGTAAAGCGCTCCTGAAAGCAGGGCAAACCATTCGGCCCAGACGCGGCGGTGCCAAAGACCCCAGGCTTCTATAAGCCGAACGGTGGCATAGCTCGCGGCGGCCAGCAGAATAGTCACCAGGCGCGCCTCGCTGACCTTGTAAGCGGCGTTCATCAGCGCATGCCCGATACGGCGCTCCGCATCGATGTGTAGGTGGAACAGGAGGGCTTCCATGTAGTCTTCGACGCGCTTGTGAATAAAGACCAGGGCAATGGCTAGCAAAACGACCGCAATCCCCTTCAGGGCCTCCAGGGTTGCGATGGCGCGCAGGCCCGCTGCGCTGGTGCGCTCATCCAGGGCAACCGGGGCCGAATGGCGATGATCGGGTGCCGAGGCCAACGGATTCATGCCTTGATGCTCCCATACGTTTGCCAGATGATATAGCTCCAGTCCAATCATTAAGGAAAATACCAAATGTGGTGTTCATACAAAACTTTTATACGGTTTCTTGTATTAATACCTGATGACAGGTAAACTAGGGGTAACCGGGCGGTGCGCTACAAGGGCATCGCCCTCCTCCGACACAGCAAGGGTCCGGATTCGTCTGGACCTTTGCTGCGAAAACCCCTGAGTCCTGGGAATTTACCTGTTGGCGCGTGTTCCGTATAAGGGGCTTTTATAGTACTTGAGCGCTCGAGATATCTCCCGTTTCTCATAGGCGCAGCGGGTGGTCAGCCTATGATTTCAAAGGGTTAAGCGCTTTCGAGCGCTGCCACCGAGCTAATGGGCGAGAGCGGCACAGATGAGATCGGCCAGTTGATCCAGCCCCTTGGCTAAATCTTTCCCAAGGTGAACTCTTAGGGCGCGCCGGTGCCGTTCCGCTAATACCTGGAAGTCGCCCCGCGCCTGCGCCGCTTTCACAATTCCAAACGTATACTTCTGGCTCGGGACCTGGAGATCCTCCGCATCGTCGCAGGTTATCTGCAAGAAAACGCCGGAGTTTGGGCCTCCCTTGTAGGCTTGGCCAGTGCTGTGCAGAAATCTTGGCCCGAAGCCGAGGACGGTGGCCACTTGCTTTGATTCCACGATTTCTTTTCGGATTTTTTCCAGCCGGGCCTCGTACTCTGGGAACATCGGGATGTACGCCAGCAGGCCGAAATAATCCCCCGGCTTGATGCGGTCGACATGGCGTCGAATGACGGCGCCGAGGGTATTGGTTCCACCGTTCACTAACGCCTGAGCGTTTGCCTTGTCGGTGAAAAGCTTGATTCCGTCCTGATCGAGCACCGGTTCTTCGGCCGGCAGAGACCCCGTCTTTTCAAACTCCGACGTGAGGTCGCGCGTGGCGATCTTGCTCGCTTCGACATCCGGTTGATTGAAAGCATTGATGCCGAGAATGGAGCCGGCAACTGCTGTCGCGATCTCCCATTGAAAAAAAGTTTGTCCGATCTCGTAGAGATCATTCAGCACGATCCTGACTACCGGCGCGCCTGCCTGCTCGAGTCTGGCTACTGCGTTTTCTTTTTCGGTGTCAATATCACCCCCATAGGTAATGTAGGCGAAGATGCGATCATTTCCGTACTGGTCAGGCCCGAACAAGGGCTCGCGATCGACTGGGATCAAACCCTTTCCCTGCTTACCGGTGGACTCCGCCAGTAGCTGTTCCAACCAAGCTCCCAAATCGTCGATGGAGCGGGAACATATAAGAGTGACCTTATCGCGGTGAAATTGCACCGCCGCCGTTCCCAGAAGGAGGCCCAGCGCAACGCCGGGATTCCTTTCCGCGCTGGCCGCCTTGCAAGCCTCCACCATCCTTGCCGCGTGCTTCAGCAAGCGCTCTGTATCGAGCCCCATAGCGGCGTGAGGGACCAATCCGAAATCGGAAAGCGCCGAATAGCGGCCGCCGATGCTGGGAACGCCGTGATAGAGACCGCGAAATGCCAATTGCTTTGAAACTCCTTCGAGTTTCGAGCCGGGGTCCGTCACTGCGATGAAATGATGGCCCGCGCGATCTCCGACGATCTTCTTCGTCTCGTCGTAGAAGTATTGCATGTAGATGTTCGGCTCCAGCGTAGTGCCCGATTTGCTTGAAACGCAGAAAAGCGTGCGCGCGGGATCGATGCGCCGGCGCAGAGCCCGGATCTGTAGCGGGTCCGTGGAATCGAGCACAAGCAGTTCGGGCGAATCCGGTTGCTTCCCAAATGTTTTGGTGAATACTTCCGGACAAAGGCTGGAACCGCCCATGCCGAGCAGCAGCACGTGCGTGAAGCCATCCTCGCGGATTTCCGCCTGTAAGGCTTTAAATCGTGAGACACCGGCAAGTTCCTGGCCCACAATATCCAGCCAACCCAGCCATTTGGCTTCATCCGTACCGGTCCAAAGAGAAGCGTCCTTATTCCAAAGCCGCTCCGTGTGGCCGGATTCATCCCATTTCTTCCGGGCCTCATTAATGGCCTTCTCCAAATCGCCCGGAAGCGAATACGAATAACTCTCCAGGCCTATCGCACCTGGCGCATTAGCAGAGCTCATGTTCCTCGATTCTTTTAATCTTATTCAGACGGCGGACATGACGCTCTTCGCCGCTGAAGGTAGCTTTTAAAAACGCTTCGGTGACATCCTGCGCCATCATGGGCCCGATAATGCGAGCCCCGAGAACGAGGATGTTCATGTTATCGTGTTCGACTCCCTGATGCGCGGAGTAATGGTCGTGGCACAAGCCGGCGCGAATACCCTTGAACTTGTTTGCAGCGACGGAAACTCCCACACCGCTGCCACAAACCAGAAGACCACGCTCGGCTTTCCCGGAACGGATATCCTCGGCTACGAGAATCGCGTAATCCGGATAGTCGTCAGCCGTGTCTGGCTTAAAGGTTCCGACATCGTACACCGTATGGCCAAGCTTCTGCATAAGCTCGACCAACTGCTGTTTCATTTCGTAACCTGCGTGATCTGCTCCGATGGAAATTTTCATA
This sequence comes from Bryobacteraceae bacterium, assembly GCA_025980435.1. Lineage (GTDB taxonomy): Bacteria > Acidobacteriota > Terriglobia > Bryobacterales > Bryobacteraceae > Bog-105. The sequence continues at coordinate 2,956 of JAICXK010000255.1, read as the reverse complement.
AGCCGGGTTCACTGGGGTCCGCGCGGTGTCAGCGGCTGAGACCCAGTATTAAGGTTATCGCCTGGGGTTATTGCGCGGGTGCGTCCTTTGCCTCCGGCGGAGTCTAAGGGCAGAGCCCGATTTCAAAACGCCTGGCTATGCACCTTTGGTTTCTCCTCTGCGGTCTTGTTCTGGTAGGCATGGCATTGAGCGGATCGTATGTGCGGCGGCTGCCGCTTTCAACGGCAATCATCTATGCCGGGGTCGGGGTTGCGATGGGACCGCACGGACTCGGGCTGATCACGGTGCAGCCAATTGCGAGCGCTCACGTGATTGAAGGTATCACTGAAATCGCGATCATTATTTCGCTCTTCGGGGCCGGCCTGAAGCTTCGAGTTCCGCCGCGAGACAGGCGCTGGCTGGTGCCTTTCCGGTTGGCGTTTCTCTCCATGGTTGTGACTGCGGCGATCATTGCGCTTGTCGGAGTTCTGCTGCTTCATCTGCCGCTGGGGGCGGCCGTCGTACTCGGCGGCATCCTGGCCCCCACCGATCCCGTATTGGCTGCCGATGTTCAGGTGGAGCAACCCTTCTCTTACAACCCGCTGCGGTTCGGCCTGACTGGGGAAGCGGGTCTTAACGACGGCACAGCGATGCCGGTTGTGCTGCTGGGGCTCGGGCTTATGGGGCTGCACGATCTTGGAGATCACGTGATCAGGTGGGTGCTTCTGGACGTGATCTGGAAGACCGCAGGCGGACTTGCGATCGGAATGCTGCTGGGCTATGGCGTGGCGCGTCTGGTTTTGCATTTGCGCCGGGAGCATCGAGAGGCCCTCGGCCTGGACGATTTTCTTGCGCTGGGCTTGATTGCGCTGTCGTATGCGTGCGCCGAGTTCAGCGCAGCGAATGGCTTTTTGGCGGTGTTCGCCGCGGGCGTGGCCCTGCGGCGCGAGGAGCGGAATGAGACCGGAAAGGAATTCCCCGAAGAAGCGGCGGCCGGCATCGCCTTGACGCCGCACTGGCGAGAAGAAGCGGCGACAAATCCGGAGACGGCGCCGGTCTACATGGCGCAAACGTTGCTGCACTTCAATGAGCACCTGGAGAACGTAGGCGAGCTCGTGGTAGTAGTTCTGGTTGGTTCCATGCTATGGAACGGCACGCTGTCCGCCTCGCACCTGTGGTTTGTGTTTCTGTTCTTCCTGGTGATCCGGCCTATTTCCGTTGAACTCGGCCTGCTGGGCAGTCCGATTCGCCCATTGGAGCGAAGGCTGATGAGCTGGTTCGGCGTCCGTGGCATTGGGTCGGTCTTTTATCTCTCCTATGCGATTGCACACGGATTGCCTCGCCCGCTAGCAGCCCAAGCCGCGCAGCTTACATTCACGGTGATCGTTGCTTCCATCCTGGCGCATGGAATCAGCGTTACGCCGGTTATGAACTGGTATGAGAGGCGGCGAGATGACGCGGGGAACAGGGAGAAGAATGACTAGCCGCCCGAGCTCTTCAGGCGGGATACTGGAACTGCGCAGTCCCGGCACAATCGGCAGTGAAGAACCCGATATCCAACTCGATTCGAGCCATCGTCATCGGAAGCTGGATTATTGGCCTCGTCTGGTTCGAAAATCGACGGGCGCTCCGATCCGTTCACAGGAACAAATTACGCCGCGACGTCCGGAACCTTGTGATCGCGACTCCGGCGGGCGCTGTTATTCAAGCGTTGGAGATGCCGATCGCTCTCAAGCTTGCGGAGACGACTCAAAAGAGAATGGGGGGCATTCTGCCTTGGCTACATCTGCCCCGGGTAGTCGCTACGGCCCTGGGTATTCTGCTGCTCGACTACACCCTTTACTGGTGGCATTACATGACGCACCGCGTTCCGGCACTTTGGCGGTTTCATCAGGTACACCATCTGGATCAAGAGATGGATGCGACTACGGCTCTCCGCTTCCACTTCGGCGAAATCACAATCTCGGTTGCCTTCCGAGCGGCGCAAATTGCCGCGATCGGCGCCTCTCCCATGACCGTAGCAGTTTGGCAAGTCTTCCTGTTGCTGTGCATCTTGTTCCACCATTCGAACGTGAATCTGCCGCTTGCGTTCGAGCGAGTATTGGTGCGCATTCTTGTCACACCGCGACTGCACGGTATCCACCATTCCATTGCTCCTGAGGAAGTAAATTCAAACTGGTCAAGCGGCCTGACCATATGGGATTGGCTCCATGCTACTTTGCGGACCGAAGTGCCGCAGGCTACCGTTACTCTTGGCGTTTCGGAATTCGCCGGCGCTTCCGAAATTACGGCGCTGGAAGCGTTGGCGGTTCCATTTCAAATCGCGGGGCACCTGCCGGTATTCGATGGAGCACCGGTGCGACAGTCCCCAGATGCGCTGAGTTAACGGCCGGATGGGCGAGTGTGATGGTCCGTTCGGAGGTGCTTGAACGCCTTCACAGCCTCAGGCAACGTGAGCGCGAAGGCCGTGAGATTGGCAATGGCTCCCGCGATGCAGTAAGCACACCACTTCTTCTCTTTAGCCGGCATTTGATAGAAGTACCAGGCTGCGGCAACTGCTTCGATTCCCGATTTCACAGCGGCTCCAATCGGAACGTAGGGTGTACGCTGGGCTCGGGAGATACCGCCGAACCCCGCCAGGGGCAAATTCATGGCTAAACCTGCCAGGCTCAGAGTTCCGTCGGGAGTGCCGAGCGCGTAAGCGGTGGCCGAGGAGTTCACCTTATCGGAGTCAAAGCTGTCGAGCGGAGGGTCGGGTAGATGCTTCACTATACCTGTCTGCAGCAGGCTAACAATGGCCATATTCGCCATTCCGAACAACGACACAACGACGATTCCGCGCCTGCGCCGCATATCGGCATCAGTCGACTCTTGCAGATCTCTGCGCAGTTCGCCCGGGATTAGGCTGGCATCTGCTGCGATATCCCGCTGGTTCAAGCGCGACCTCCTCTCTTCACGATAATCCGGCGAGATGGCC
>JAICXK010000080.1 GCA_025980435.1 Bryobacteraceae bacterium | reverse complement strand
GCAGGGGGCATTCTTTTTGCCTTGTTCGAACAGGTCGCGCACGCGGCTTGCGCCCACGCCCACGAACATCTCCACAAAGTCCGAGCCGGAAATGGAAAAGAACGGGACATTCGCCTCGCCCGCGATCGCTCGCGCCAGCAGCGTTTTACCTGTTCCGGGAGCGCCGACCAGCAAAACTCCTTTTGGAATACGGCCGCCAAGCTTCTGAAACTTCTGAGGCTCGCGAAGGAATTCGATAATCTCCTGCAGTTCCTCTTTTGCTTCCTCCACGCCCGCAACATCCTTGAAGGTGACTTTCTTTTGCTGTGAAGAGTGCAGCCGTGCGCGGCTCTTTCCAAAGCTCAATGCTTTGTTCCCGCCACTCTGCATTTGCCGCATCATGAAGATCCACAAGCCCAGCAGAATCAGCACAGGAACCGCGTTAAACAGGATTCCAATCCAACTGCTCCCCGTCGAATCCTTCCAGGTGACCTTGACGCCCTTATCCTGCATCATCTTGTAGATATCCGGATAGTTGGGAGGAATCACCGAGTGGAACGGCTTGGAAACCCCGTTCTCAGCCATGGTGCCCTGAACATCGCTGCCGCTAATGTTGGCTTCCTTAATCTTGCCGTCCTGCACGTATGTAACGAAATCGGACAGGCTCAGGTTGGTGGGCGTCGGACCTCGACCGGTCTTCACCGCCATGTACACCAGAACCACCGCGCAGATGATGACCACCCAGAACACCGCGGTCTTTACATTTGAACTCATGAATTCACCTTCCGCCGGCGATCCTGCTGCCGGCCCGGGTGCAAGCACCCAATTCCACCCTCATATTGAAAGACGTCATTCCTACTGCTTTCGATTCACACCCGAGTCCCGCTTCCTACTTACTCGGCCGGCCGAAAAGTGACGCGAACGACGTAACGGCTTTCTTCCGATCTCTTGAAATGATGCGCGCACCCAAAGTGCCGCGCCCAGATGATCTCACCCCCGAGCACGAGCACGGGCCAGTGGCGCCGCTGCCACAGCGGCACTCGATATTCCTGGAAAAGTGATTTGATTTTTTCTGCTCCCTGGTGTCCAGCGCGGTGCAGTTGGTCCCCTGGCTCCCAGTTTCGCACTGCCAGCGACCCTGGCCGGTCCGCATTGGCGATCCGGTATCCGTCCAGATCTACAACTTCTGATAATTCTTGGTCTCCCTTGAAATTAACATAAATTTTCGCCCCGGGGTCTACCCGGTCAACACAAATAAACCCGGCAGCGTGCGGAAGTTCGCAATCCTGACCGAAAATTAATTCGCACCGGTAGTGCCGGCCACCTGCGCTCAGGGCACCCGGTGGTGCCAGAAGGAGCTTATCGAAAGAACGCAATGCGTCGGCCCCCGGAACCAGCACTCGATCATGGCCGTGTTCGCTTCTGCAGAGGGTGAGGATAGCCTCGATATGGGCTATATCCAGATCCCGCAGGTCCCCTCGCAGGCAGCGCAACGCGCGCCGGACCAGGCGCCGCTGAAGCGCGATGGGATGTTTTATTAGGAAGGATACCGGGATAACCAGACCCAGGTGAGTTCGTTTGGTAATTTCCGCGTAAATGGGTGAAATTACTTGGTCCCAGTAATCCTCTTCTGCCCGGGCCAAGGCCGCGGTTCCGGCCAACGTCGATTCAATGCGGGAATTGAAGTGGTGTTCCAGCGCGGGCATGATCTCGTGCCGCAGGCGATTGCGGGCAAACTTGAGATCTGAGTTTGAGGAGTCCTCCCGCCACGCAATGCCCTCCGTTTCTGCCCACTTGCGAACTTCGCCTCGCCCAATCATGAGCAACGGTCTGATATAGCCCTCTGTGGTGGTCATCCGCATGCCAGCCAGACCCGCCAGCCCGGAGCCGCGCACCAGGTGAAACAGGACGGTCTCCGCTTGATCGCTCCTGGTGTGTCCGAGAGCAACCCGATCGACCAGTTCATACTGCTTCAGTGCCTTGAGGAAAAAGCTCCGGCGCGCTAACCGGGCTTCCTGCTCCAGGTTTCCCTCTCCTCCTACGGACGCGTGTTCGACTCGGATTGGCAGGCCAAGCGATCCGGCCAGGGATCGCACGAACCCCTCATCGGCGTCCGATTCCTCTCCACGCAGGTGATGGTTCACATGCAGCACTACCAAGCAGATCCGCAGATCAGCCGCAAGCCGGTGAAGTATGTGCAGGAGAACAACGGAATCTGCACCGCCCGACACGGCGACAGCTATCCGATCGCCGGCGGACACCATGCTATAACGAGAGATGGTTTCCGCTACCCGCTCGACTAACGTGCCCGCCAATACCGATATTTTAAGCTGTTCGTAATCGCCATCCTCCGCGATGCTCGTCAATCCCCCGCTTACCGAAGAACGCCTTCATCAGATCGCCGCGAATGTGAAGGTGCTGCTCATGGACGTGGATGGCGTCCTTACCGACGGCCGTCTATATCTGGTCCCCGACAGCACAGGCGCGATGGTTGAGACGAAAGGGTTCGATTCGCAGGATGGCATTGCGCTTCGCTGGCTGACCTGGTTCGATATCAAGACCGGAGTCATCAGCGGACGGGAATCGCCGGCGACTACGGAGCGCGCCCGGCAGGTTGGAATGAGCTGGGTCTTTCAAGGTCATATTGAAAAGATTCCGTTGTTCGAAAGGATCGTGGCGGAAGCAAAAGTTCGTCCGGCCGAGATTGCGTACGTCGGCGACGACCTTACCGATGTGGTGATTATGCGCCGAGCGGGCCTGTCATTTGCCCCTGCCAATGCCCGCGAAGAGGTACAACGCTCGGCCACGGCAGTGACGGCCGCTGCCGGAGGCTCCGGCGCAGTCCGCGAGGTGATCGAGCTCATTCTCAAAGCCCGCGGACTCTGGAATGATCTGCTCAAAAAGTACGAGGTGACAATCTGACCGATTCCGCAACCGGAAAACTCGGCCTCGTATTGATTACGGTGAGTGGACCGGGAGTACTGCATCAACTCACGGGAGTGATTGCGCGGCACCAAGGCGACATTCGATCCATTTCGATCATCGAGGAACACTCTGCCGAGGCGCGCATCTATCTGGAACTGGATTTACCCGGCCCCACGGAACTGCTCCTCGAAGATATGGAACGCCTGGAAGTGGTTCGATCGGCAAGCCCGGTCCAATCCCTGCAGAAGATTTACGGCAAGCGCATCATTATTATTGGCGGAGGCGCACAGGTCGGCCAGGTCGCCCTTGGCGCGATCTCGGAAGCAGATCGTCACAATATCCGGGGAGAACATATCTCGGTGGACACGATTCCTCTGGTTGGAGAGCAGACGCTTGCCGATGCCGTACGCGCGGTTCGGCGGCTGCCCCGTGTGCGCGCACTGGTTCTCGCGGGGGCGCTTATGGGTGGCGATATTGAAACGGCCGTTCGGGAAGTGCGCAGCGAAGGCATGCTTGTCATTAGCTTGAATATGGCGGGAAGCGTTCCGGAGGCTTGCGATCTTGTAGTGACGGATCCGGTTCAGGCAGGAGTGATGGCGGTGATGGCCGTAGCCGACACCGCCAAATTCACCATCGAACGATTACACCGGCGGGTGTTTTAGGATCTATCGAACTTCGAATCGGAACTCGCGCAACACATCCGGTTCCGAGCCCGCTTGTGCAGGGTTATAAAGACGAAGAAAGTAAGCTCCTGATGCCGTAATCCGCGGGACCGAAACTTCGGCCTGTTGCTGCCGGATCACGCCCACGCCCTGCCACACGCGGTGGCCCAGGCCGTTTACGATTTCCAGGTTCACGCGGCCTTCCGGCAGGTCATCCGCCTTCAGGTGCAGATCGAGTGGCCGCCCTTCCGGTACGACGGCAGCTTCCAGAGTCCCGCACGGGGAAAGCGTCATCCCGCTCGTCTCTGTTCCCCCGCGGGATGCAGCCAGGTTGATTTCTCGCGGCAGAAAGTGGGGAATCAGCGAAATACCCAGGGCCGCCATGGCGACCGCTCCCGCCCAGGAGAGCGCCGGTAAGGTAAACCAGTCCCTCCAGGTTCTCCGCGAGAGGGCGGTTTGCTTGTTTACGCGTTCTACCGCCAGTTCCTGGAGCGCGATTTTAGCCGCGGCCAGGTCGGTTTCTAATGCCTCGAGGCGTGTGACACACGATTCACAGGCAAGGATATGGGTCTCAATGACCTCGAGCTCGGTTTCTTGAACTTCATTCCGGAGGAACCGCTCTAGTGCTTCCTCATTTGGATGGTCGAGAAATGGGTCCGTCATAATAATGTGCGGAAGAGGTCCGCTCTCTCCCTATCAGAAATGTGCTCGTCAGCCTGCTTGTGCTCTCACGAAAACTGAGAAAATTCCGCTAGTGGCCAGTTTTTTCCTCCCGATCTCGCCGAACTTCGCTTTGGCGCGGGATTTCAGCAGTCGGAACTGAGTTTCGGTAAGCGACATTTCGCGGCAGATCTGCTCCTGCGACTGCTCCTGAAGATAAAAGCGCACGAGAATATCGCGATCGCGCTGGGAAAGAGCCTCAAGCGCACTCTTCATCAGCTCGGCCTTCTGCCGTATGATGGCTTCCTGCTCGGGGTTCTGCGTCCGATCGGCTACAGTGACGCCGCTCTCCAGATCGGCTTGCTCCCGACGGGTGTGAACCGCTTGTTCGATGTACGCCGCGACCTGCCGCCGCACAACCGTTCGCACGAATCCCATCAGGCGCTCGGGCTCGCGAAGGTCGCCCTTCCTGATTGCGTTAACGACGATCAGGAACGTGTCATGAACCTTGTCTTCCAGCTCCTGTGGCCCAAGTTGGCGGCACAGATAATATCGGATGCCCCGGCTGAAGAGCTTGTAGAGCTGTTCCATGCCGGCATCCTCGCCGGCCTTGATTTGCTCCACCAGTACACTCCACTCCACGGCAGGGAAGGTGGACTTGGCAGTCTTCTCCTTCTCTTGAACTGGCGCGTTATTCTCGCCAGCCGGTTCCGGGCTCAGTTTCGGTTGCGTCCCCACCATAAATCGGAAGTTACTCCTTGGAAATAATCGAATAGGCCGCCCAGAAAGAAGGCGAGCTACGGTAGCCCCCGCCTCGTTGCACATCGGCTTGCGCTTGCTGCAGGGCGGCACCGGCGCGCTGGGCAAGCGTGCCGGTCGTAAGCGCATTGAAATGACGATAGAATGCGGTGAAAAAGCGGCCCGAGTCGTCGGGTGTGGGCCATGCGCTGACCACTACGGCCGAAGCTCCGGCCAGCAGCCACGCACGGCTGAGACCGATCACCCCGGCGCTAGGCAGATTTTTTCCTTGTTCGGACGAGCACCCGCTCAGGACCACCAGGCTGCCAGGGACCCGGTAAGTCGCAATGACTTCGGGGGTGAGAAGCTCCGGAGCATCCGTCTGTGTCAGGTTGAGCGCCAGGGCCGCCTCCTCCGGCTGACCGGGAGGACTAACAACGTGAACGGCGAAGTGCACAATCGCGGGATCTTTCGCGAGCGCCTCCCGAAGAGCGTGTCCACTGGCCTCGGTTCCGACCAGAAGCTTTGTTTCCGGCATGCCGCTTAAATGGGCTGAGGAGCGCACCTCGCGCTCGCTGCCGGGCAGGCGCGCCAAAGCGACAGATTCCCTGGTCTCCTTCGCCGGTACCAAGCCTGCGATCCGTGATCTGCGGGAATCGGCACTGTTGTAAATGGGGTCCGCGACCCCCACGAACGTCCGTTCAGCGGCTTTTGTATGCGGAGCCAGCAGGAGAAGCTCGCTCGGGATGAATCTCAGATTGTGCGCTGCCATCAGCGGCCTGTAGCCTTGTGTTGACGACAGATCGGGCAGATTCGAGAAGGGAACTCCGTCGAGCAGCGCGCCATCTCCGGCAATCAGCCATTGGCTCTTGTGCCAGACTCGGGGGCTCAGTTGCCGGAACAGCGTCTGGCTGAGGCGGCTCCCTGGGCCGGACGAATCACGTCCATGCCGGACGGCATCGGTAAAATCGACCGCCTCGCTTTTGATCCCGCTTTCCGCGTTCAGCTTATATAACTGCACTTCGTCCCCGGTTACAGCCCAGACAAACGACTCATTCTTGCCCAGGCAAAAGCTGAGCAAAGCTTCATTACTGGTTAATCTTGCCTGAATATCTCTAAGTGAATTCTTATGCGCGTTTTTCTCACTGCGTGCTGAAAAATTCTCGGGGCCGAGGCCGATTCTATTTCTCAAATCACTGAGTTCCAGGCGAATCCGATCGAGTTTTACGCGTTGTTTGCTATTGTCGTCGCCAAGCGTCACGCCTGCCTGTGCAGCCTGTAATTGGGACAGGAGCGCGAAATACCGCGGAGGCAATTGCAAATTTTTACCGAACGCCGCCGTTAGCTGCTCACGCAAGCTGGCGGAGCGGTTTTCCGCGAGGACTTCCAGCGCCTCCCGTGCAAGCGCCGGATCGCGCTTTCTGATGGATTCCTGAGCCGCAAGAATCGCGAAATCGTGGTACACGTCGTGGAGTAAAACGACCGTACTGGTATTCGTGGCATCGCCCGGTAGCGCGCCTCGCCTCCATTCGTCCGCCGCGGCGACCGCCTTACGAAACGCGACCAGTGCTTCGGCCGTTCGGCCTTGTTTCTGTAAAATGAGTGCCCGGATATGAAGCGGATAGTACTGAGGCGTGGTCTTGAAGGTTTTACTCGGAAGCGCAAAAGCCTGGTCTATAAATGTGAGTGCCTTGCCGTAATCCGGCTTCACCTTCTGAAGTTCGAGTTCCGCCAGGTGCTCTTCCGAAATTGCAAGGCCATCTTGATCGGAGAGCTTGCGGCGGATTTCGTAGCCTTTGACAAGAGCCGCTTCGGCTTCCGCCAGTTCGTTTTTATTGCCGGAAATAGCGGATTGACGGAGCAGACAGATGCCGCGGTAATCCCACGCCATTGCTTCCAGTGAGGTGAGGCCAGCCCGATGCGCCGCATCGATGGCTTCCTGCGAACTCCGTTTTCCCGCGGCTGTCTTACCTTGAAGAATTTCTACTGAGGCGAGAGCCAGCAGCGCCTGAACGAAGAATGGCCTGTCCGGCGAGGACCGAAGCAGAGTGACTGATCCCTTTGCCTTCTGCTCCGCGAGTTCGAAGTCCCCAAGTTGTGCGTAGATAGTCGACAGGTCGGCTGTAGCCGCTCCGGCGAGGGTACTATCGTTGGCGTGCTCGGCTGCGTCGAGAGCGCGATCAAAGGAATCTCGAGCAGCTGGATATTGGAATTGAGCCACCTGCAAGTCGCCGATTGAGAGGTGTATATCGGCTTCCCGCCGGAAATCGGCGCTTTTTCGGGCCAGGCCGGCCGCTCGACTCCATTGGCGAATGGCCGCAGAGTACTGGCCGCTGTCACTCAGCTTTTGGCCATCCGCGATCGCCTGATTGATCAGATTTGTGACTGGCGGAGTATGCTGAGCCGGACCTGCACCGAGCAGACCGGAGTGCCCGAGGCTGAGCACGCCCAGCGTTCGAAGAGCCGGAGACAGCCACGAGACAGGTGACCATCTGGCCCACCGTAAAGGCGGCAGAAGAATTGTACCTATAAAAAAAGCGCTTTGTAGCACTCTATCATTCTTCTGGGGCTATTTGCCAGAAAAGTTTTATGCGCTTCGTTTCTTTAGAAACCAAAAATGATTTGCACGGCGGTGAGAATGTGATGAAGGATGATCGGTGGCAGCATGTAAGTCCCTTTCCGCACACGAAGATCCCAGCGGGGAACTCGTGCCGGCAGATTTCTCATCGGCCATCCGTTTGGAAATAAAGGAGAAACAATTTTTCAGAATTTTGTGATCGTGTATTCCTGCGCCCCTAACCCGGACGACGAAAATGAGGCGAAGACAAAGCCGCCACAGGACTATGGCCGCTGCTGGAAGAATTACGAACTACGAGGGGAAGCGGACTTCTGAGTGCTCCGACGCGAATTTAGCGGCCGGACAGGCACCGAGAAGAAGCGACAGTTTATTCCTGCGCCGATATCTGTTGATCGGAATCGCGCCAGGCGCTGATCTTCAGCCGGCGGCATACCCAGCAGAGGTCATCAGGGTTTTGCGGACCTGTGAGCGGGGCACAGGATGCACCGCAGACTGCGCATCGCTTTCGCGGCGCGGGCTTCTCCGCTTCCACCGACTTCTTCGCCAGCTCCAAAATCTCGGGTGAGATGATTGGTTCGGGCAGTGGTTTCTTTTTCATCCCTGCCTCCACTATAAAACAAATATTCGTCCCGGCTTTACATGGCGGCCAAGTATGCCGCAGCTTCTATCGTTCAGCGAAGGCCTGGCTGAGTTTCCTGTAGGTCTCGTCCAGACTCTCCGGCAACACACGCGTCGCTCCCACCGTAGTCATGAAGTTCGCATCGCCCGTCCAGCGCGGCAAGGCATGCAAGTGGATGTGCTGATCGATCCCCGCACCGGCCGCTTCACCGAGATTCATGCCGAGGTTCAGTCCGTCGGGCTGGTAAACGACTGTCAGAATGGTTTCCGTTCTGCGCGCCAGTCGCATGATCTCTTCAGCCGCGGCTTCGCTGGCTTGGCTCAGTCGGGCCACATGCTCGTAGGGAGCGATCATCACATGACCGCTCGCGTACGGATACCGATTGAGGATCACAAACGCAAACTGGCCGCGATAGACGATCAAAGTCTTTGCGTCGTTGTTGGCAGCCGTTGCGCTGCAGAAAATGCAATTCTCAATGTGCTTTTTCTCTTTCATGTATGTGGAGCGCCACGGTGTCCACAAGTGCTGCATGAAAGTTGCTACGAGTGATTGGGATTCTCGCCGCTGGCGCCCGGCTCCGGTCCGGAGTGGGCCGCTTCCGGTTCAACCGAATGGACATTGTGATTGACAAGGTCCCGGAGTTCTTTGCTCGGCTTAAAAAACGGGATCCGCTTCGAAGGCACTTCGACCCGTGAGCCGGTCTTCGGGTTCCGGCCGACCCGCGGTTGCCGCTGCCGTGTTCGGAAGCTGCCAAACCCGCGAATCTCAATCTTCTCTCCTTTGTGAAGGCTGTTCACGATGCTGTCGAAAATGGTCTCTACAATCGTCTCCGAATCCTTTCGGGTCATCTCAACCACTTTCGACACTTCCTCGATCAGCTCCGCCTTGGTCATTGCGTTATTTCCCTGTTATCTTGTCTTCTGATTCGTGGTGCTTAACGGCATCACCCACCGTGCTTGTAGCTGCGGCGGCCTGGCGCCGGTAATCCTGCAGCCGGTTCCGCTCATCCTCTTCCGTGATCGCTCGCAAGCTTAAGCCAATCCGTCTCTGCGGCTCATTCATCTTGATGATTTTGAAGTTGAACTCTTGTCCGATCGGCAGTGCGGGCTCCTCACTCTGCGAGGCCTTTGCGTTTCGGCGCTTTCCTCCCTCTCCGCTGATCTCGCTTCGATGACAGAGACCCTCCACGCCCGATGTTAGTTCCACAAATACACCAAACGAGGCTGAACGCGAGACCCGGCCCTTGACGATCTCCCCGATCTGGTGTGTCCGGAAGAACGTCTCCCACGCATCCGGTTGGAGTTGCTTGATTCCAAGCGATAGCCGGCGATTCGGCGCATCGATATTCAGAATCACGGCCTGCACAATCTGGCCTTTCTTGACCAGTTCAGAAGGATGTTTAATGTGCGCTGTCCAGGACATGTCGGACACATGCACCAATCCATCGATTCCTTCCTCTATCTCGATGAAGGCGCCGAAATCAGCCAGCTTTCTGACGCGCCCTTCTACCACCGAGCCGATGCTGTAGCGATCCGCGACGGTGGTCCAGGGATCCGCCTCGAGCTGTTTGATTCCCAGCGAAATCCGCCGGTCTCGCGGCTTCACATCCAGAACCACGGCTTCCACCTGATCGCCGGCCTTAACGACCTTAGCGGGATGCTTCATGCGACGGCTCCAGGTCATTTCCGAGATGTGTATCAGGCCTTCAACGCCCGGCTCCAATTCCACGAACGCTCCGTAATCCGTGACGCTGACAATCCGGCCGATCACACGGCTTTGTGGCGGATAATGCGTTTCAATCTCCGCCCAGGGATCGGGGCGCATCTGCTTTAGCCCGAGAGAAATCCTTTCTTTCTCCCGGTCGAACTTGAGAACTTTGACCCTGATCTCCTGGCCCACCTGTACGACCGCCGACGGGTGGTTGACATTGCCATAGCTCAAATCGCTTACGTGCAACAGGCCGTCGATGCCCCCCAGATCGATGAAGGCGCCGTAATCCGTCAGATTCTTCACGACGCCTGTGACCTCAGCTCCTTCATAGATGTTTGCAAGAGCTTGCGTCTTGCGCGCCATCAGTTCGCTTTCCAGTAGAATGCGTCGCGACACTACCGCGTTACCGCGGCGCCGGTTGAATTTGAGAACGCGTACTTCGAACTGCTGGCCGAGATAGCCATCCAGGTTGTGTATCGGACGGACTTCCACTTGCGAGCTTGGCAGGAATGCGATGACTCCTATATCGACCGCCAGCCCGCCTTTGATTTTGTTGAGAACTTTGCACAGAACCGATGTGCCTTCGGCCGCGGCTCTCTCCAGATTTTCAAAAACCTGCCGCCGGTGTGCCTTCTCGTAGGAAAGGAGAATGTAACCTTCGACCTGCACTCCGCTGCGATCGATCATTACTTCGATCACGTCTCCGGCTTTTACGGACGGAACTCCCTCGGTGAGCGGAAACTGCTCAGCCGGCACGAGTCCTTCGGTCTTACGGCCGATATCTACGATTACTTCCTTTTCGGAAACGCTGAGGACATGACCATGGAGAAGCTCACCCTCATGTGCGAAATGACTGCTGTAGTCGTCCAGAAACGCCTGGTAATCGGAACTCTCGGCAGCTCCCGGGGTCTCAACGTATTCATCTGATGGACCGGCCATGATTGTCATTCCTGAATCGTCGCTCCGTGCGCGAGAAACTATCCGGGTGCAACCTTGCCCCTCCAAAACCGCTCAGATACGCCCAGTTTGCGCGTCAACTCGTTGATAGCTCAGTACTTCAGAACTATAGCCGACAGTCTGAAGGATGTCAACCAGCCTGCCAGGGCAATCCGTCCTAGCCTGGGAGAAAATTACTTCAACATGCGCCGCAACGTGTACCGTCATATATACTGAAGGTGCTGCAGATTAAGTTAAGTACTGCACCCCGGAGAACCATCCATGATTGAAGGTTTATTTCAGCCCCAACATCTCCTCATCATCCTGATAGTGGCGCTGTTTATTTTCGGTCCCAAAAAGCTCCCGGAACTTGGCCAAGGCCTCGGTAAAGGCATCCGCTCCTTCCGCGACAGCATGAAAGCCGGATCAGAGGATCGGGAGAAAATCGATACTCCGGTCACGCAGAACACGGACGCTCACAAGTAGTTCACGGCGTCGACTCCGTCCGGCACGCTGCGTCGTGACTTTTTTGCTCGTAACCTGAACCATATCGCAGTTCACTGCAGTGAAGCCGTCGTAGTTTTGCCGGTTGACACTGCTGCACACGCGGAAGAGGTTTCACTTTTAGTTTGGTGAACGCAGAAATTTTTGCACCGCCCGGAAAGATTTGCTGCGCTAGAATTGCCTCGCCGGACGGTTTTTCACGCTAAATTTTTCCGATCGTTCGGTCTGCAAACCACTGATTTCACGCGCATTGATTTGGATTGTTCAGCCCTCCCCGAAAGACGAGAAGTTCCTGGCCACAAAACTGCCTACCCTTATCCCGTAGGTGATACGAAAATCACCAGTCAGATGATCGCAACAGGTCATCGGTTCTCATGCGCGAAATTCACGCTGAGAGCAAACACAATAACAACTTTTTAGGAGCGGTGGAGCCAGATGACAACTGAAGAATACGGTAAGGCGTACCAGAAGGGTTTTAATCTTACGGTACGGTTCTTGGTGTCGCGGGGACTATCCTACGATGCAGCATTGGACACGGCGCAGGCGGCATGGGCAAAAGGCTGGGAACGACGAGAACAACTGCGGGATCCGAACCTGGTGCTGACATGGACAAATAGCATCGCGCTGAACATCCACAGAACGTTCTTGAGACGTGAACCGCAGACCCAAACATTACCCGAACTGCAGGCGCCTCCCCGAATGAACGTAGCCGCCATCGATGTGAAGCGCATTCTCAATGAATGCAAGCCCAACGACCGCGTGGTTCTTGAAGGTCACTACATCGAGGGATATAAAGTGCAAGAGATCGCGCGGCAGCACGGCTGGTCGGAGACAGCGGTGCGAATTCGCTTGCTGCGGGCCCGCAGAAGCGTGGAACGGCGCCTGAGCCGCCCCAAGCACGCGCGTCTTCGTAGTCTTGCAGAGAAGACGAAAAAGGCGCTGGCCGGCGCGCTGGAGGTCTCGGCTTTGGAATCGGCGAAGGTGGCCTGAAGATCCGCCGGGTATACCGGACGGTTACAACAATTCCGCGGCGCTGAAGAAAAACGGTATTTCTTCCGCCGCGGTTTCTGCTGCATCGGATCCATGCACCGAATTGCGCTCGATGTTCTGTGCGAATCGCTTCCGGATCGTCCCTTCCGCTGCATCCGCGGGGTTGGTCGCGCCCATTACCTCGCGCCACTTCGCGACGGCATTCTCTCTCTCCAACACGAGCGCGACAGAAGGCCCTTCTGTCATGAACTGAACCAGCCCCGCAAAAAACGGCCGGGCTTTATGAACGGCGTAGAACGCCTCGGCCTCATTCTTCGTAATGCGCCGCATCTTTAATCCGGCGACACGAAAGCCGCTTTGCTCGATGATCGTCAGGATCTCGCCTATATGTCCATCCGCCACCGCATCCGGCTTGATGATGCCGAACGTACGCTGTAGTGCCATTAGAATCTTTCCTCTGACTAGTGTGCTGTAGCGCCGAGCGCCTGTTGCATCTTCTCGCCCATCAGGGCAGGGGAAGGGCAGACCACAATTCCAGCAGCGGCCATGGCAGAAAGCTTATCTTCTGCTTTGCCCGATCCGCCCGAAATAATTGCGCCTGCATGGCCCATGCGCCGTCCCGGCGGCGCAGTCTGGCCAGCGATGAAGCCGACGACCGGCTTTCTTACGTGCGCTTTCACGTAGGCCGCCGCGGTCTCCTCCGCGTTTCCGCCAATCTCGCCGATCATGATAATTGCGTGTGTGTCCGGGTCCTCATTAAACAGCTTGATCGCATCCGTAAAGCTTGTCCCGATAATAGGATCTCCCCCGATTCCAATACAGGTGGATTGCCCGATATCCAGCATTGTGAGTTGCCCGACCGCCTCATACGTCAGGGTTCCCGAACGCGACACGATGCCTACATTACCAGGCTTATGGATGTGGCCAGGCATGATGCCGATCTTGCATTTGCCGGGCGTGATGACGCCGGGGCAGTTCGGACCGATGAGCCGCGTTCCCGGCCGGGTTTTCAGATAGGCCCATACCCGTTCCATGTCGTTTACCGGAATGCCTTCCGTGATACACACCACCAGCGGCAGACCGGCGTCCGCAGCCTCCATGATGGCGTCGGCTGCGAACGGCGGGGGGACGAAGATCACGGAGGCGTTTGCTCCCGTCGCGTTGACTGCCTCTTCCACCGTGTTGAAGACCGGCCGGTCCAGGTGGGTCTGCCCTCCCTTGCCCGGTGTTGTCCCGCCTACTACCGTTGTGCCGTAGTTGATCGCCTGCTGTGCGTGAAACGTGCCTTCGCGCCCGGTGAAGCCCTGGAATAGAACCTTCGTGTTCTGGTCGATCAGTACGCTCATTTTGCGAGTCTCACTACTTTCTCGGCGGCATCCTTCATCCCGTCCGCCACGGTGAAGTTGAAGCCCGATTCCGTCAGGATCTTCCGCCCCAGCTCGACGTTCGTGCCTTCCATGCGGACCACAATCGGGATCTTAATCTCAAGTTCGCGGGCCGCCGAAACAACCCCGTTGGCCAGCGTGTCGCACCGCAGAATGCCGCCAAAGATATTAATCAGAACGGCCTTTACGCTCGGATCGGAGAGCAAAATGCGAAAGGCGTTCTTGACCTGTTCCGCGCTCGCGCCGCCTCCGACATCCAGAAAGTTCGCTGGCTTTCCGCCTGCGTATTTGATGATGTCCATGGTTGCCATGGCAAGACCCGCGCCGTTCACCATGCAAGCGATATTGCCTTCCAGCTTGATGTAGTTCAAGCCGAAGCGGGAGGCCTCCACCTCTAGCGGATCTTCTTCATGCAGATCCCGCAATTCGAGAAGATCCTTGTGGCGGGACAACGCGTTATCGTCGAGATTCATCTTCGCGTCGAGCGCGTAGACTTTCCCGTCTTTCGTCAGGATGAACGGGTTGATCTCGGCAAGCGAGCCATCAATTGCTTCATACGCCTTCGACAGCGCGATCATCGCGCTCGCGGCGGGATTCGCGCTGGATGCGGGAATACCCATGCCAAAGGCCAGTTTGCGCGCCTGGAATGGTTGCAGCGGTTGCCCGGGAATCAACGGCTCTCTCAAGATCAGCTCAGGCGTGCTTGCCGCAACTTCCTCAATCTCCACACCCCCGGCCTTGGACGCCATGAATATGGTCTGGCCCAACGCCCGATCCAGAACAAGTCCAAGATAAAGCTCGCGATCGATCGGCAATGTTTCTTCGATCAGCAAGCGCTGCACCACGCGGCCTTCCGGACCCGTTTGATGCGTCACGAGCGTCATGCCAAGCATCTTCTTGGCGGCCTCGGCTGCATCCGTCGCGTTCCTTACCACCTTCACGCCGCCGCCCTTGCCGCGCCCCCCTGCGTGGATCTGCGCTTTCACGACTACGCTACCGCCCAGTTTTTTCGCTGCCGCCTCCGCTTCCTCAACGGTGTATGCGACTTCTCCGCGCGGAACGGGAACGTCGTACTTGGCGAGAATCGCCTTCGCCTGATACTCGTGAATCTTCATAGATGGGAGCGGCGCACGGAAGCGAAACACCAGCGCCCGAGGCCAATCGCTAGTGTAACGCGCGATTGCTATCGCACTGCCGTCATTCGGTGGCGAGCGCGCAGCAGTTCGGAAATAGCGCGGCAGTCGTCCGCTAATTCGGCAAATTGCTCTGGATCTAAGGATTGGTAGCCGTCCGATAGAGCCTTATCCGGCGCTGGATGCACTTCGACGATCAATCCGGATGCGCCTGCCGCGATCGCAGCCAAAGACATCGGAAGCACTTTGTCGCGTTTGCCGGTCCCATGACTGGGGTCCACGATGATCGGGAGATGGCTCAGGCTTTGTGCCGCCGGAACTACGCTCAAATCCAGCGTGTTCCGAGTGTGATCGGCGAATGTCCGCACGCCCCGTTCGCACAGAATGACGTTGTAATTGCCGTCCGCCAGGATGTATTCCGCTGCCATCAGGAACTCTTCCAGAGTGGACGACATGCCGCGCTTCAGCAGGATCGGTTTTCGGGAACGCCCGGCCCGCCGCAGCAGAGAGAAGTTCTGCATGTTGCGCGCGCCAATCTGCACACAGTCCGCATACCGCTCCACCAGTTCGAACGTCTCCACGTCGATTGCTTCCGTTACGATTCCTAAACCGGTCTCATCGCGCGCCGCAGCCAAATAGCGCAAACCATCTTCTCCGAGCCCTTGAAAACTGTAAGGAGAAGTGCGCGGCTTGTAAGCCCCGCCCCGCAGCAACTGCCCGCCTCCGGCTTTCACGACCCGCGCAGATTCCAGAATTTGTTCCCGTGTCTCAACCGAACACGGACCTCCGCACAGCACAATCTCCTCGCCGCCGATGGGAACTCCATTCACGCGTACTATGGTGTTCTCCGGTTTTGTCTCGCGGCTCACCAGTTTGTAAGCTTTCGAAACGCGGATGGCCTCAGCCACACCCGGCATATCTTCGAACTCCGCCGGATCGACCGGTCCGCTATTTCCAGTGATTCCAATAGCGGTGCGCTGCTCGCCCGGAATGATATGGGGCTTGAAACCGAGAGCGGTAATTCGTTCGCAAACGCGTTCGATCTCCTCGGACCTTGCCTGAGCCTTCATTACCACAAGCACCGTTGAATCTCTCCCTTTTGCCTTTCAGGGTAGCCGACCGCGCGCGGGGCCCGGAGTATCGCACCTATAAGATGGAAAAAGCCCTGCGTTACGGGCAAGCGCTGTTTCTCTTTCCGATGTCAGATATTGCGTTCCTGTTTCCCGGGCAAGGCTCTCAACATGCCGGAATGGGCAAGTTATTAGCCGCCCGGTATCCCGAAGCTCGCCGCGTGTTCGATGAGGCCGATGAAGCGCTGGGCTTCCCGCTTTCCACGCTTTGCTTCGAAGGCTCCGAGGAAGAGCTTAAAAGAACCGAAAACACGCAACCGGCGCTGTTGGCGGTTTCGACTGCGGCATATCGCGTTTTGGAAGAACGGAACCTCAGACCGGATATCGTGGCGGGCCACAGTCTGGGTGAGTACTCTGCGCTCGTTGCGGCCCGATCCCTGCGATTTGCGGACGCGATTCGCCTGGTACATAAGCGCGGCCAGTACATGCAGCAGGCCGTCCCTCAAGGCGAGGGAGCCATGGCGGCTCTTCTGAAACTGCCGGAAGGCGAACTCGACCGCATTCTCAAAGAGGCGGCGCAGGGCGAAGTCGTCACGGCCGCCAATTTCAATTCGCCCGATCAGATCGTCATCGCCGGTCACGCGAAAGCGGTCGAGCGCGCCATGCATCTCGCCAAGGCAGCCGGCGCAAAGCGGGTCATTTTGCTCCCGGTCAGCGCTCCCTTCCACTGTCCCCTGATGCGTCCCGCGCAGGAGAAGATGAGGCCCGAACTGCGCGCCTCCAGCTTCCAAGATCTCCAGATTCCGCTGATCAACAACTGGCATGCGCGCCTTATCACCGGCGCTGAGGATGCCCGCGCGGGGCTCGAGGAGCAGATTCCGAATCCGGTTCGCTGGACCGATACGATTCGCGAAATCGCCCGCGGAGGCATCCGGCGCTTCGTGGAAGTGGGCCCCGGGTCGGTCTTGCTTGGACTCTGCCGCAACATCGATAGTTCTTTGCGCGGCGTCCGATTCGCGGAGCCCGACGGCCTGGAGAAAGTCGAGGAGTTTCTGGCTTGACTATGTCCACCCTGCGCGAGAGTATCGGCGTCGTGCCGGTACTTCCATGCTTGACAGCACCTTCCCCCTTCGGCAGACTTAAGGTTCGTCGGAGGTTTTCTTGAGTCGCTTTGCGATTTTATTGCTTGCGTTTCCAACCATCGCTGCTTTTGCGCAGCAGGCTTCGCAGAATTCGCAGCCACCGGACCAGAATCCGCAGGCTCAAAACACCTTGACCTCCCTTGCCGGTCAGTTCTTCCACGGCGATTTCGTGAACTTCGTTGCGGAAGGCGCGGGCATCTACGATAACAACCGGGCACTTATTAACGGTGGCCAGGGAGGCGCCGGCTCGTTTGGATTCAGTGTCACCGGTGGTGTTCAGGCATACCACCGATTTCGCACCTCGTTCCTTTCGCTAAGCTACGCGGGTGGTTACACCGATTATCAGGGGTCTGGTTACGGTAGCGGAACCCATCAGAATCTTTCGCTCCTTTACAGCCGGCAACTGAGCCGGCGCTGGAATTTCGGGCTTGTGGAGTCTGCGGGAATTTTTCAGTACGGAGTCGGCTACTACGGGCAGCCTAATGCGCCGACTGCCGCCATCGCAAATCCATTTAGTCCGTCCACCAGATTTCTTTCCAGCGGAGTTTCATTGGGATACCGGCAGTCCGCTCGCTTGAGCTATGAGTTCGGAGGCAACTTTTTCCTCGCCAGATATAGCTACCCGGGGGCGATCGGTACCACTGGTGTATCGGGCTCAGGCTCCCTGGTGTACCGCCTTACGGCAAGAACTACCGTCGGAGCCACTTACTCACACAGTTATTACCGATATCAGCAAAGCGCAGGGCAGGCAATTCTGGACGGGGGCTATTTCAACCTTACGCACCAATTCGGGGATTTTTGGACGGCCTCACTTTCTGTGGGTATAACCAGATCGGATTCCGCCGGTATTATCCGCGTTCCAGTGTCCGTAATTCTTAACGGGCAGCAGGTCACCGGGTACGCCGTCGGCCCCTACAAGCTTGACAAGATTACACCCTCGGTGTCCGGCAGCGTTTCTCGACGCTTTCGGCGGGTTCTGACAACGGTTTCAGCAGGTCAAACCGTGTCCCCGGGCAACGGTTTCTATCTGGCCTCGCGGAATCGATACATATCGGGAACCGCATCGTACAGCATGGGGCGGCGCGCAAACATCAGCGCTTCGGGTGGTTATTTCTTCCTGACCAGCCTGTCAAATACCATTTCCAGCAACTATGGAACAGGAAGCTTTGGGGCCTCTTACAGTTACGTGGTGGCGCGCCACATCTCGGCAAATTTCCGATATGATTATTTCAAGTACGGTAACGTTTCATCCCTGGGTGGAGTGGGCGATAATCGGTTGACTTTTGGAGTGAGCTTCAG
>JAICXK010000336.1 GCA_025980435.1 Bryobacteraceae bacterium | reverse complement strand
GGCGCGGTGTACACTTTGCCGAAAACTTGCGCTTGCTGTAGTGTCTGAATAGTAGGCGACGTGCTGTAGAACCAACCGAAGACTACTAACATGCCGTGGTCTTCTGCCCCATAGCCGATGCCCAGGTAGTTGGCAGTGATGGGTGGCAGGCTCCAATCGGTGAGGCGATTACCTTGTGGAGTAGTGGGTCGCGAGCTGGGCGGCGCGAGGCCGGCCACGAGATCGCTCGGCTGTTGCGGAACCTGAAGCGGATAGAGCGTCTTCGCGACAAGATTGATGAGCGGGGAACCCTGTAAGTCGTCCGAGACGGTGCTATTGAACGCGCCGATCAGCGGCGCGGCACCGCCGGATGCCCGAAAGTCGGTAACAGCCACATGCGGCTTGCCCGGATTCTTTTCGATGGTTCCGACCACCTGCTGCCGGGCGGAAAGCCATCCGAGTCCGGTAAGTAAGAGAAAGCAACCTATAAAGATTCGCATCAGCGTAAGTTGAACGTAAATTGAGCGGAGATGTAGGTCTCAGTTATCTGCGGAGGGAGGGGCGGCAGCGGACTGGCATCGTACACGGCCCGTAGAGCAGTGTTATCAATGGACGGATTGCCGCTAGACTGCACAACCTTCGGCGTGCGGACGCTGCCATCCCGCATGATGTAGAAGCTGACAATGGCCGGCGTGGACTGGCTGCGGGCATCCAGACCATTGGTCTGCCATTTTTCCGCGATCCGCTGGCGCACCATTTCCGCGTACCAGCCAAGGCGATTTCCCAATGGGGAATTGGGACCGATGCCCACTTGTCCGGCACCCGATTGAACGTTGTACATCGGATTAGAAACGGCTTGCGGGGAGCGGCTGTAAACCTGGTTCGGCGGGGCGGGCTGGTTGTATTGCTGTTTCGGATGCGGCCGTTCAGCCTGGCGCTTTTTCTTCTTCTCCGGAATCTCAAACGCAAGCTTATCGGGCAGCTTTACTTGAACTTCCTGCTTCAAGGGGAGGGTTGGAACCGTGGATTCCGTGTCATGAGCGACTGGGTTCAAGGGCGCCTGGCGCTGCGGGATGGGGATGCTGTGCACCGGAGATACGGCGTAGGCTGCACCGCCGGCGGGATGAAGATCGCCCAGCTTTTCGCGAGAGTGGCTCATCCAATACCAACCGAAAAATAACAGCGCAACTACACCGGCGTGGACCAGGATGGAGCCGATAAAAGGGGCCGCAATCGGATCGCGCTGGTCCAGGATGTCGTGCGGGATCTCGATCGTCTCGGCCATAAGAATTTAGCGGCGCCGGCGCGCGGCGGAATCGATGGGCGCGGTGACCATTTTTACTTCAAATTTCGCATCGCCCAGTTCGGCGACGATGCTGGCGATCGGATCCCAAGGGGTCTCCTTATCGGCCCGTACATAGACCGCGGTCGCGCCGTGAAACCGCTGATGGATTCCCTGGGCGAGCAGGTTAATGTTGATGGGCTTGTCATTCAAGTATGATTCGCCGTTTTTCGTAATGCTGACGACGGGCAGATCCTGCGCCGTATTCTGGACCCGCTTGACTTTGGGAACCTGGATGTCGAGGCCGAATTCCATCACGTTGGCGGTGATCATGAAGATGATCAGCAGCACCAGGACGACATCGACCAGAGGAACGACATTAATTTCCGATACCGCGGAGGGAGCGCCGAAGCGGCGGCCCCGGCGAGTGGTTCCGTTTCCATTGCTGTATGAAAAAGCCATTTCTAAATTCCTGGTCTTAGCGGTCAGCCTCCGAAATCGCGGTCCGCGAAATTCTGGAACTCGATGGAAAAGTCTTCCATGCGGGTGCCCATCTCTTTGATGCGGGCTCCAAAAACGTTGTAGAAGATCGCGGCGGGAATGGCCGCGGCGAGCCCAAGAGCGGTGGTGACAAGCGCTTCCGAAATACCGGGGGCGACGGCCCGCAGGCTCGCGCTTCCGGCCGTGCCAAGCCCTTCGAAGGCGTCGATGATGCCCCAGACCGTTCCAAACAAGCCGATGAACGGCGAGACGGACGCAACTGTCGCCAACCAGTTCATATTCAGTTCAAGCTTGGTGACTTCTTCGCTGATGCCTAGTTGCAGGCTGCGCTCGATAGCGGGTTTGTTCACCAACGCCCCCCGCTGTTTTATCTGGCGTTCGATTTCACCGTAGCCAAAATCGAAAACGGCGACCAGTGGAGCGGAACTGAACTGTTCGCTGGCAACGGCGACCGACTGCAAACTGACCGCTTTTCTAAATGCGCGTAGAAAAGCCCGGTTCGCTCGCCGTGCGCGGCCAAAGACGCCGCCTTTTGAGAAGGCGATGGTCCAGGAGAAAAGGGAGAAAAGAATCAGGATGGCAATGACAGCTAAGGGAACCGGTCTAAGGTTCTGAACAATGTCCCACAGGTTAAGGTCTGCGGGGAACAGCAAAAGGGGCAATATCCGTATGTCCTTTCATTGACCTCGTACTTATTATAGGGAGTCGGCCGTAATTACCGTAGCTTTTCATGCTCGGAAAATCTCAGTTGTTCCAGCTTCCGGGCAGGCGAACGCTCACCGTATAATTCGTTCATCGAATGCTATTAGAGCTGATTGTTGAGAATTATGCGGTAGTCGAGCAATCTCGCATTCGGTTTCAGGAGGGCCTCAACGTGTTAACGGGCGAGACGGGCAGCGGCAAGTCGATTGTCGTGGGCTCGCTCGGGCTGCTTCTGGGAGCGAGAGCTTCGGCCGAAATGATCCGCAGCGGGGAGACACGCGCAAGGGTCTCCGCGATCTTTTCAATCGAACCGCGACCGGATGTAACCGCTCTGCTGACTGAAGCCGGCATTGAGGATTCCGGCGAGGGCGAACTGATCGTCGAACGCGAGATTACAGTCAACGGGAAGTCTCGCGCATTCGTTGCAAACCGTCCTGTGACAACGGCGTTCCTGCGGCAACTGGCGGCCGCACTCGGGGATATCCACGGCCAAAACGAGCAGCAATCCTTGTTCAATGCTCAGACGCAACGCAATCTGCTGGATGAATACGCGCGGGTTTTGGAGCTGCGAGGTCAAGTGGGCCGGGTGTATTCGGAATGGAAGAAACTGGGCGAAAAGCTGGAGGAACTGAACCGGGACGAGCAGGAAAAGCTGCGGCTTCTGGACCTCTGGTCGTTTCAGCGGAAGGAAATCGATGAGATCCAGCCGAAGCCCGAGGAAGATGCGGGTCTGGAGGCGGAGCGTAGAATTCTGCAGAACTTCACGCGGCTGCAGGAGAGTGCGGCCGCGGCGTTTGCCTTGTTGTACGAGAACCCGGAGAGCGCCACCACTCAGCTCCGGCAGGCGCTGAAGCGCATGGACGAGCTAATGCGGATTGATGAGAGCGTGGCTGAAACGTCCAATTCGATGAAACAGGCTGCTGTGCTTATGGAGGACGCGTCATACGCGCTGCGGGATTATGTGGGGCGGCTGGAAGGCGACCCGGCGCGGTTGGAAGAAGTGGAGTCGCGGCTCGCGGCACTGGACCGGCTGAAGCGGAAATACGGCCAAACGCTCCAGGAGGTCTTGGCATTTCGTGACGATGTCGCGCGGCGTATGGACGAAGTAGAAAATTCGGCTGGGCATCGCGCTGCTTTGGAGAAGCAACGAGAAGCACTTGCTGAAGAATATAACCGGCTATCTGCTGAGTTGAGCCGGGCCCGCACGGCGGCCGGTGTGAAGCTGAGTAAGCAGGTAGAGAGCGAATTGAAAAGCCTGGCGATGGGCGGGACGCAATTTCAGATTGCGGTATTGCAAGGCGAGTGGACGGCTGCCGGCATCGATCAGATTGGATTTCTCGTGTCGCCGAATCGCGGCGAAGCGTTGAAGCCGCTCGAAAAGATTGCTTCGGGCGGCGAACTCTCGCGGATCGCTCTCGCGCTGAAGACCGCAATCGGAGATGCAGACCGGCATCGCGGCATACCGACGCTGGTATTCGACGAGGTGGATGCCGGCGTGGGCGGCGCAGCGGCGGCAGCGGTCGGGAAACGGCTAAAGGCGCTATCGCGCACGAACCAGGTGATTTGCGTGACGCACCTGGCGCAAATTGCCGGATTCGCCGATCATCAATACGCAGTTTCGAAGCGCGAAAGGAAGGGCCGCATCACGACGCAGATCGAGGAACTGGGACATGAGGAACGCGCACGTGAGATCGGACGAATGTTATCGGGGGAGCACATTACGCCGGAAGCGCTGAAGCAGGCAGAACAGTTGATTCAGGCGGGGAGTGGGTGAGCGCGATGCCGGGCGTGCAGCGCATTTTTCGGAAACCGGATAGTGTATCCCCGTTTTCCGATCAGTGTGTCTTTGGATCACAACGTGCCAGAATCGCTGAGGTTGGGCGGCCGATTTCCGTGACATTGCACTGCGCCGCGGAAGGCGCAAACTTAAACGCAAAGTGTTAAGCGGCTGGTGATATTTCGACTTCCTTAGCCACACTGGTAGGCTGCGGAATGGGATCGCCGAAATCCCGTAGTGTCCTTAGGTGCCCCTCGATGGCCTCGCGAATATTGATTTCGGTTTCGTCAAGCGTTTTGCCGGTTGTCATGCAGCCCGGAAGATCAGGAACGTATGCGGCCCAGTTATTGTCGGCCTTCTCGAATAAAACTGCGTATTTGACTCTCATGTTTTGTTCTCCAATCCTGCCGCTTTCAAGATTGATTTCAGAGCGCCTACTGGTATGTCGTCACCTGGATGCCCAGGAATCGTTACCACGTTCGGCTTTGAGGGATGTTTGTAATGACGATGGCTCCCCGTCGTTCGAACATGCTTCCAACCGTCTGACTCGACAAGCCGCATCAGCTCTCGAACCTTC
>JAICXK010000185.1 GCA_025980435.1 Bryobacteraceae bacterium | reverse complement strand
TGGTGTCGCCAGAAAACCCTGCACTTCTTTTGGGTGACAGCCGGCGCAGGGCTGCCCGGAAAACGCTGGAAAGGCGCATACGATGACCAGGCTTGCGGCAGCGAGCAGGCAGCCTTTCTTGAATGCGGGTCTTGGCCCCATGGAACTGAGCGATTCTAATCTACCCCCGCGCCGCGACCGCCTCAAGAAGATTACTCACTGCGTGCCGCGATCAACGCCCGGAAACCAATGGACCGCATTATCGTGAAACAACTTGCGAAGCACGTCCGGGGGCAGGCCCAGTCCTTCATAGGTGTGGCCCATATACTGGACTTTCTGATCGGTCGAGAAGAATTTCCAGTCACGCGCATAAGTCTCGCGAAACTCCGCGAGCGTGTCTTCAGTTTTCGAACGCGGAAAGGCGACGAGATCCGTCCCATAGAGCACCCGAGCTTGGTACTTCAGCAGAAACGCTCGGACCTTGTCACGCGGCTGGAGCATTAAATACGGAACGCGGGCCGCCATATCTACCGCAAAGTTTGGGTACAAGTCGAAGCGGCGCGCGATGTCATCTACGTTGGTTTCCATGCTCCCGAGGTGTGCGCCCACCACCCGGAGTTGCGGATTCTCGGCAACTAGATGATCACGCGCGGCCAGAATTGCCGCTTTGGACGGCCAATCGGGATGCGCGTAGGCGTACTCACCTGGGTGCTCCTTGTAATAGGAGTAGTCGGGGCTAGCAGGATTCGGTGGCTGCCAGCACGAATCCGGTTCGGCGAGATGCGCTATCAACGTGCGGCGGTGCGAAGCAATGTCGCGATAGATGGGTTCGAACGCAGGATCGTCGGCCATGACCCACTTGCCCGCTCGATTCTTCATCTCCATGCCCATCACCTTGTAGATCTTCACCGCCAGGGCGCCCCGGCCGAAATCTTCGTTTAGCTGTTCGATGGATCTAGCCTCGAAGCCGGGCTGTTCGAACCCATACGGACTGAATGTTGTGCAGAATGTGAGCCGGCCGTGAGTGCTTCGCCGGACTTTCAGAGCTTCTGTACGTTGCGGCTCCAGGCCTTTGAAATCTGGATCTCGATCGTCGATCACGCAAATGTTAACCGTGCGTAAATCGAGCCGCTGGATCAGCGCGTTAAGTTCCGGATCGTCCTTATAAATATGAGTGTGAACATCGATAGGCTCGATCTTCGCAAAGCTCTCCAGCAGTCCGCTCTCATCGCTATTCGCCGGCCCGGGTTGCAAAGCCTTCATTAGAGCGGATGACGACTTCGCTCCAACCAGAATCGCAGCCGCTATAAGAACAGCCAATGGAAAGAGGCGTGCGACTCTCAATGCCTTCACTTTGTTCAGGTTTCCCATTTGAGTATCGGACTCTAGACAACTTTACAACTGAGCTGACGCCAAAGCGTTCGAATATTCCACTGAATCGCGTCGCCGGCAGCGGCGCACCCCTACTGCACGCGTCGGGCGATCACGCTTCATCACGAACAGCCTGGCTGGATGCAGTCTCGTTCGGATAGTTGAAGAAGAGCTGATTGCCGTCGGGATCATCACTACCTGTCGATACAATATCGCCAATGGGAAAAGCTGCCAAAACCGAGCAGCGCGGCCGCATCCTGGGAATCGGCGGCGTGTTCTTCAAGTCCGCTAACGCCGCGCAAACCCGCGCGTGGTACGCCAAACACCTCGGGTTTGCGGACAAGGGCCAAGGGGTCATGCTGCCGTGGCGCGAGAAGAACGATCCTCAGAATGAGCACGTGACCGTCTGGAGCGTGTTCCCCGGTGACACGAAATACTTCGGCCCTGGTAAGGCCCAATTCATGATCAACTACATCGTGGACGATATGGATGCGTTTCTCGACCGGATGAAACAGGAAGGCGTCAAAATCGACCCCGAACGCCAGGACGAAGCATACGGCCGCTTTGCTTGGATCTACGATTCCGACGGCAACAAGATCGAACTCTGGCAGCCGCACTGAATTGAGAGCTCGGCGGACAAACCGTATTAATACTCGAGCCCTGCGCTACTGAATCTCCGTCCGACAGTCCGCTATCGGGACTCGACATGAGGAACGCAAGGGGTGCTGCTGTTACCCAGAGTCCCGCGACTATCCCGCCACCTAGAGCAAGTGCCAATCGGCAGCGGACCACTACTGAATTCGCAAAACGATTGAAGCTTAGTCTCTTTTGATCCGATAGTTATATAGGTGATGAGCCGTGTCGTCGAGATGGCCTTCCCGAATGCGCCCGAAAAATGTCCGCTCTCTCACCTGAGTCCGATCCGCTCGCTTCGGCCTTTCAGAGATTTCCGATAGCCGTCGTGACCGCGAATATTGGAGGTGTTATCCGTTCGATCAATGCCGCGTTGACTTCAGTTACCGGGTACACCGCCGAGGAGGCAGTGGGGCAGCCAATCACCCTGCTGTTATCAGATACGGCAGAAAACAGCTTCTACGACATTCTGCAAAAGGTGGTTCAGTCTCAGGAACCCTGGCGAGGGGAATGGGTCTGCCGGAGAAGGACCGGAAGTATTTTTACCGTAGATCAGACCGTAACATCGGTCCGGGGCCGAACCGGCGAGACTTATGTCGTCGTGACAGTCCAGGAAATCACCAACCAGGCGCAGCTAGACTTTGAAAAGTTCTTTAACCTGATACCGGATTTAGCCTGTATTGTCTCGACGGATGGTTACTTCAAGAAAATCAATCCGGCTTGGGAAACCACACTTGGTTACACACAGGAAGAAGTGCTTAAGACCCCCATGCTCGATTTCATTCATCCGGACGATCTGGAGCGCACTCTAGGCGAAATCGCGAAGCAAGGCGCCGAATACAGAACCGAACACTTTATCAATCGCTATCGCTGTAAGGACGGCTCATACAGAATATTCGACTGGACGACTACGTTCAACCGGGACGAATCGACGCGTTTCGGCATCGCGAAAGACATCACCGAGCGCCGCCTATGGGAAGAATCGCAGCGCGAGAGCGAGGAGCGCTTCCGCATTATGGCGGACAGTTGCCCAACCATCATCTGGGTGACCGATGCCGCAGGTACGAATCGGCTTGCCAACCGGACCTATCGCGAATTCTTTGGAACCGACTTCGAACACGCCGACAGCGAGCACTGGAGTCAGTTCATTCATCCCGAGGATCGGTCAGAGTACCTCGGGCGATTCCTTCTTGCAGTGCGAGAGCGGGCGCCGTTTCGGGCCGAGGCGCGCGTCCGGCGTTTCGATGGTGAGTGGCGTTGGATCTCGTCCTATGCCGAGCCGCGCTTGTCGCTAAGCGGCGAATTCTTGGGCCACGTTGGCATTAGTCCGGATATTACGGACCGTAAGCAGAGCGAAGAGGCTTTGCAAAGGGCCAAGGATGCCGCGGAGGAAGCAAATCGATCCAAGAGTGAATTCCTGGCGAATATGAGCCACGAAATACGGACGCCAATGAACGGGGTTATCGGATTGACAGAGCTGGCGCTCGCCACCGATCTCACGGCCGAACAGCGGGGGTATCTGGAGGATGTCAAGAGTTCCGCCGACGCACTGTTAAGGATCTTAAATGACATCCTCGACTTTTCTAAGATTGAAGCCGGGAAACTGGAAGTCGAAGTACTCGACTTTGATCTGCGCCAAACGGTGGAGGCAACGTTAAAAGCTCTGGCCGTCCGTGCGGCTGCCAAGAATCTGAAACTGACTTGTTATCTGGATCCGCTTGTTCCGTCCAGAGTGCTTGGAGATCCCGGCCGGCTTCGACAGATTCTCATGAACTTGGCCGGCAACGCCATCAAGTTCACCGACCACGGACATGTGGCGATTCAAGTGGAGCTATCACCGGAGCCTGTCGAGGGGCTGGAACTGCTCTTCACTGTCGAGGATACGGGTATCGGCATTCCGTTAGACAAGCAGCAGCATGTCTTCAGCGCTTTTACTCAAGCCGACAGTTCATTGACGCGGAAGTTTGGAGGCACCGGCCTGGGGCTAACCATCTCCTCTCAATTGGCGAAAATGATGGGTGGACGGATCTGGCTGAACAGCGAAGAGGGGAGAGGCTCCAGGTTTCATTTCACGGTGCGCATGGGTATCGCGCCAGATCGATAGAGAAAAGATTTTTCGCGAGAACAGCAAGTTTTTGGAAGGGCCACCTGTTTCTCGCGATGTACGCCAATGACAGGGCCAATGGAAAAGAAAAGTTCTTGACCCCAATCACGCGACGACAATCAGTGGCCGCTCGGCGTCGCTTGGCGGGACAGCGACTTCCCGTCAACTTGGATTCGTAAACGCTAGGCCGTTAGCGGAGATCTATGAATCTGGAGCGTGGCCCCGAGGCGCGTGCGCAAGTGCGCAGGTGGGCTACGTCCCGGAGCGCCCCCCACAGCTACCGCTGGATGACGTGCCGTGGCCTGCTCAAAAGCGTCGTCGCCTGCTAACCAGCATGGGATCAGCCCTATGCCGATCGCCTGAGCCTCGCCTTCGGCCTACGGTCTGAAAAAACGTGTTAGAAAGTTCTAGCGGCAGCGACTACCTCAGGTGTGGGAGCCGATCAATCTTGATTGGACAGTGTTCTCAAGACGAACTGTATGCAGACGCGGCGAGCGAGCACGGCGCGGCGATTGCGCGGGTCGCTCGTGGATATGAGATGGACGCTGAAAAGCGTCGCGACCTCAACCAAGAGATTCATTTCCAGTTGTGGCGGAGCTTCGCGTCATTTGACGCACGCTGTTCTCTGCGGACCTGGGTCTATCGAGTCGCCCACCATGTCGCTGCATCACATGTTCTCCGTGAACGCCGTAAGCTGTCGACTCTGCTGAGTCTAGAGGAGTTGGAGAAGCTCCCCGATACCGACACCACCGACATCGAGGCCGACACGGACCGGCGCAGAAACGTCGGCCGTCTGGAGCAATTGATTCAGCAACTGAAGCCGCTCGACCGTCAGGTCATCATCTCGTATCTCGAAGACATGGACGCCGCATCCATAGCGGAGACCACCGGGCTGTCGGCGGCGAGCGTGGCGATGAGAATCCACCGCGTCAAGAACATTCTGGCACGCCGATTTCACGGTAGGAGATAGTCATGCCTGACAAAACCCTCGAAAACGAACTGAGAGAGATCTGGCGTAGCCAGTCGACGGAGCCAATGGAAATGAAACTGGGAAGTCCTCGTCTCCGACAAAGGGCTAGAGATCTGCGGTCCAAGAGCCGCCGTGAGTTGCTGAACAGCATCGTGTTGGCGGTCCTGGTTGCCGCAGGTTCGGTATATGGAAGCATTTGGACCCATTCTCCAGTGGCTCGGGTCTCGTTCGCGGTGACGGCGGCGTGGGTATTAATTGGACAGTTCTTCCTGCACCGCACTAAGAGGCAGGCGTCCCCACCAGAAGACGCAGGCCTGCGGACAAGCCTGGATTCGTGCCGGCGAGAGCTTGAACGGCACATTCGGTTCGATCGCGGCGTGCACTTGTGGCTCGGTGGGCCGTTGATTTTGGCATTCGGCACGTTGATCGGCACGTTAGTCGTTGCAGTTGGGGAGAAAGGCATGCTCGTGAAGATGGCGGGGCCCGTTCTAGCGCTCCTGGTTGTCTTCGCGCTCGGTATGGTCGTCTTCAGGCGAAGTCAAGAGCGCGAGTTCCGGCGCGCGATCGAAGAGCTTAACCAGATTGAGCGAGAGCGATAGGGCGTAGGGCCTGGGCCCCCAGATGTGCGCGGGACTTGGCAGGGCGGCATCACAGTGGGGCCAACAAGCTGCGCGTGGTGCTCGAAGTGTCGAAGTCGCGCGACGGGATCTATCTCGGGACGCTCGTCAGCATCGATCAGGGGGCGCCAGGATTCCGATCGATCGCATTGTTGGTGACGGCAACAACGTTCGGCTCGAAGCGCGAGCGGTGAAGGGCTCGTTCGAAGGAACCATGAATGCCGAGAAGACAAAGATCAGCGGCACGTGGTCCCAAGACCAACCGCTCCCGCTCGTGTTCGAGCGAACGAGTGAAGGCGGCAAGCGGGAATCCGCAGCGGATATGCCGAAACGCGCGAGCTACCCGTGCGGCGTTCCCCTGGTTCTGGATGTTCCCTTTGCGCCGGTCCCGCTCGCTGGTGGCGGCAAGACTCACCTTTGCTACGAATTGCGCATCATGAACACATCGTGTCACTATACACGTCGGCTGCAGCCATGAAGCCGGAATGTCAGCGTGCGCCTTCTCCTTGCTCTCGAAAGGCAAGCATACGGGCGCACCTACGCTGAAGTCGTTAGCAATGCTACGCACTGCGCGAGCAGGGACGCAACGAGCAGCGGAGTACGGATCATCACCGAACGATCCCACGACGCCTGCAACTTTCGAGCATTATCGAGCCTGCCTCCCGATTTTGCCGCTTCGGTTTGAAGCCGATTGATTGGCTTTGACAAGCGATTGTAGATAACGACGAACAGGATCAGCATGGCGAGCGAAGCGAAATAGAATCCGCGATGCCCGCTTCCACTGAACAGGGCGAGCAGGAAGTTCGACAAGATCGACACGACGCCCCAGATCGGCATCCGCGCGTCACCGAAGCTATGGATAAATCCCATGACTTCGGTTCCGGCCGACGACGAAGCCCATCTGAGAGCGGGACGGCCGACCATCAGGAAGAACATATCGGTGCCATAAACCACTGCCGTGCTCAGGATGCCAACCAGAGACAGCGGCCCTATCAGATGGTTCATTGTCCTTCCGGCTTTCTCACGGTCGCCGCGCCGATCTGCTGAAAGACTTCAAGAAGATTTAGTTCGTCCCAGTGCTCTGCGAGCTTTCCGTCCGCGACCCGCCAGATGTCGATGCTACGCATCCGGATCGCCGCACCATTGGGCCGATAGCCCATGAAGGGATTGCTGAAGGTTCCGTTGTAAGTGAAGCGGGCGCTGATGCGATCGCCTTCTTCGATCACGTCGTCCATCACGACGTTCGTGTCGGGAAATGCGTCGAGGTAGTGTCGAAAGAATGCCTTAACGCCCGCCGGACCCGGCTCTACGTATGTGTTGTGGTTGTTGTAGTTCGGGTGGATGAACTCATCGAAGAGTTCGACCCGTTTTTCGTTTAGCGCCTGCGCGAAGAGCCGCGGGAGATGTTTGTTGCTCATTGAATCTTCCATGACTCAAAGTGTATGATGAGTACTGACAATATTCAATATACTGTCGCCTTTGTCAGTATAGGAGCAACAAATGCCGGTCTCGAAAAAGGAAGAGGGCGAGTGTCCCGTCGACGCGATGATGCGAGTCATGGACGGCCGTTGGAAGGGTACGATTCTGTGGCGTCTGCTGGACGGGCCGAGACGCACCAGCGAACTCAGGCGTTCCATTCCAGGTATCACGGAGCGCATGCTGATCCGGCATCTTCAGGAACTTGTGGCCGATGGCATCGTCGAAAGAGACGATAAGAAAACGATTCCGCCCTGCGTTTACTATTCGATTTCGGTGTATGGACGGACCCTCGCCCCAGTAGTCGAAGCGATGTGTAACTGGGGGCGCGCGCACCTGAAGCGTCTGTCGGCGAGAAGATAAAAAGCGCAGGGGCTCGTGGGCAATGTCAAGAAGGATGGTCTTTTTCGTTCCTAGTCAAGCCCCCAGGTTTAACTCCAGGATGGTCCCCAAGCCCAATGCGCTGTACGATCGCATCTGCCTGGCGCGCCCGTTGCTGACAAGCGTTTGCAATCGATAAGGCGGCGTATCCCCCGGGAAGGATCGCGCGCCGAAGCCCTTTTTGCGTTCGCTCCAATTTTCGGTCACAACCTAAATCCGCTGTTATTTCAATGATTTACCGCAAACCATTTGGAGCCGCATTGTATACTGGTCCCAGAAGCCCGCTAACGCTTCGAATTTTCCAAACGCCGGATCGCCGCAGCGCGACTCCGGCGTTTCCGTCTTTCAGGAGCCCGAGCCAATGACCTCACCCGCTCAAATCGCCGCCAATCAAAAAAACGCCCAACTCAGTACCGGTCCCACTTCCGACGCAGGCAAAGCCAGATCGTCTCTGAACGCCGTAAAAACCGGTCTCACCGGCCGCACCGTCCTGCTGCCCTCCGAGGATGCCGCGGCTTACCAGGTCCATATCGATCGCATCTTCGCGCACTGGAGCCCGGAAGACGATAACGAACGCGCCCTCACCCAAACGCTTGCCGACACCGAATGGAGATTGCTGCGCATTCCCTCTCTCGAAGCCGGTATCTACGCCCTCGGACGCCTGGAATTTAAAGAAAAATTTGCTGATGAGCCGGAAGCCGTCCGGGCTTCCTTAATCGAAGCGCAGACATTTCTCATTTACCGCAAGGATCTGAATAACCTCAGCGTCCAGGAAGGCCGTCTTCTGCGCATCCGCGAAAACACCACCGCCACGCTGCAAAAAGTCCAGGACGAACGCCGCCGCCGCGCCAACGCGCAAATCGCCCAGGCCGCCGAAGCCTTGCAGAACGCCAAACGCGCCGGCCAACCGTTCGATCTGGCGCAATTTGGGTTCGAAATTTCAATCGAGCAGGTCGAGGCCCGGGTTCTTGACTGGATCGCCTCCCGTGAGCGCAATTCCACCCGTGGAATCGCTCCTTGGGAGCAGCAGTTCCGCCTCGATGCCGCGGCCCGCCTCAGTGCGCACAAAAAAGCCGCCTGATCGCTGACCGCTCGCCGCTCATCGGATAATAACCGCCCCTCTGTACACTGATATTTCATGACCCGGGCCCGCTTTGCGCCATCACCGACAGGCTATTTGCATATAGGAAGCGCGCGCACATTTATCTTTAACTGGTTGTACGTGCGAAAGCATCAGGGCACGATGGTTCTGCGCATCGACGACACCGATGTGGACCGCAACACGGAGGCCTCGCTCAATTCCATCTACGAGGGCCTGAACTGGTTGGGCCTTGCATGGGACGAAGTCTATCGTCAATCGGAGCGGTTGGATCTGCATCGCAAGCTCGCCCATGACCTGTTGGCGAGGGGCTTTGCATACCGGGATTTCGTGCCGGCAACTCTGGACTTACCCGAAGACAAGCCGCATGGCGAGGGCCCCTGGCTGTGTAATCCGGAGATGCGAGCGCTTTCACAAAACGAAAGTGACGCCCGCGCAGCAGCGGGAGAGCCGTTCGTCATACGCTTTCGTGTGGTTCGGGAACCGGCTTACGAGGTCACCTTCCATGATGAGGTTTATGGCCCGCAATCGAAGCTGACCGCCGATATCGAGGATTTCGCGCTACTCCGCAGCAGCGGCATGCCGACCTACCATTTGGCGTCCTGCGCCGACGATATCGATCTCAAAATCTCACACGTAATCCGCGGGCAGGATCATCTGTCCAACACGTTCAAGCATCTCCTGATTTTTCAGGCCGCAGGCGCGCCGCCGCCGAAATTCGCGCACTTACCGCTTCTGATTGCGCCGGACGGATCGAAGTTGTCCAAGCGCAAGCACGGCCCGGTAGTGAGCGTGACCACTTACCGCGACCACGGTTTTCTGTCCGCCGCTTACATTAATTTTCTGTGCCTGTTGGGGTGGTCTCCCAAGGACAATCGCGAGCAGATGACCTTATTTGAATTGGCCAGCGCCTTCAATCTGGATGGCGTCCATCGAAGCAACGCGGTCGTGAATTTCAGCGATACGGATCCGATTGATCCAAAGGCGTTATGGCT
>JAICXK010000346.1 GCA_025980435.1 Bryobacteraceae bacterium | reverse complement strand
TTTTCGGGCATCGCCAACCGAAGTACTAACCTGTAAGAGCGGATGCGAGGAAGTCCGACTCGTCAATCAGGAGAGAAGATTTTGCCCACCATTGAGACGCAAACCTTAGAAGAACTCTGCATCAACACTATCCGGTTTTTGTCTGCCGACGCCGTGCAGAACGCGAACTCTGGACATCCCGGAATGCCCATGGGTGCCGCAGCCATGGCGTATACGCTGTGGACGCAGTTTCTGAAGTTCAACCCGAAGGACCCCGCCTGGTTTGACCGCGATCGTTTTGTGCTGTCCGCCGGCCACGGCTCCATGCTGCTCTACAGCCTTCTCTATCTGACTGGCTACGATCTCTCGCTCGACGAAATCAAGCGATTTCGCCAATGGGGCAGCAAGACTCCGGGACACCCGGAACACGGGCACACGGTGGGCGTGGAGGTTTCGACCGGTCCGCTCGGGCAAGGATTCGGCAACGCGGTGGGGCTGGCAATCGCTGAGGCCTGGTTCGCCGCCCGCTTCAACCGCCCGGGACACGCCATCGTGGATCACTATACCTACGGCATCTGCGGCGACGGCGATCTGATGGAAGGCGTCAGCCAGGAAGCGGCTTCGCTGGCCGGGCATCTGCAACTAGGCAAACTGATTTTCCTTTACGATCAGAACCACATCTCGCTGGCCGGCGCTACCAGCTTGTGCTTCACCGAGGACGTGGGGAAGCGGTTCGAAGCGTACGGCTGGCACACGCGTCATCTCCAGAACGGGAACGATACCGAAGATGTCGCCAAGGCGATTCAAGAGGCGCGCGCGGAGACACATCGCCCATCGCTGATTCTTTCCCGTACCCATATTGGCTACGGCAGTCCCAAGAAGCAGGACACCTTTGAAGCGCACGGCAATCCGCTGGGTGAGGAAGAACTGCAAGCGGCTAAGAAGGCGCTCGGCTGGCCCAGCATGGACAAGTTTTATCTTCCGGAGGACGCGGTCAACTTCTTCCGCAAAGCCATCGGCAAAGGCGCAAAAGCGCAGCAGGATTGGCAGAACAAGTTCGCAGCCTACCAGAAGGCGTTTCCGAAGGAAGCCGCTGAACTGCAGCAGATGATCGGCGGAAAACTTCCCGATAACTGGGGCGCCGATCTGCCTAAATGGAAGCCCGAGGACAAGCCTCTCGCCACACGCGCAGCCGGTGGCCAGGCTCTGAACGCGTTGGCGAAGCGCATCCCGAACATCATGGGCGGCTCCGCCGATCTGAACCCGTCAACTAACACGGCGCTGAAGGGCGAAGGCGATTTTCAGCCGCCTGAGTCCGGTGGGCCCGCCAGCCAGGGCGCGGTCGGGGGCGTCTGGGGCTACGCCGGACGTAACGTTGCGTTCGGTGTCCGCGAACATGCCATGGGCGCGGCTGTGAACGGCATGGCGGCGCACGGCGGGTTACTGCCCTTCAGCGCGACCTTCCTGGTTTTCTCCGATTACATGAAGCCGGCCATCCGGCTCGGCGCGCTCAGCCGACACAAGGCTTTTTACGTGTTTACGCACGACAGCGTGGGCGTAGGCGAGGACGGCCCCACGCATGAACCGGTCGAACAGCTCGCCGGGCTTCGCTCCATCCCCGGCCTGAACGTCATGCGTCCGGCCGATGCCACCGAAACGGCCGAGTGCTGGGCGGTTGCCATTCAGCACGACGGTCCAACGTTGTTTGCTCTCACGCGCCAGCACGTTCCGCATCTCGACCGGAGCAAGGCGAAGAACATCGACGTATCGAAGGGCGCATATATTCTCTCCGAAGCGGATGGCGGAACGCCGGAAGTGATTTTTATCGGAACCGGATCCGAAGTCGCTCTGTGCATGACGGCGCAGGAAAGGCTCAAAGGATACGGCATCAAGGCCCGCGTCGTCAGCATGCCCGGCTGGAATCTGTTCGAAGCGCAGGATGAGGGGTATCGCGAGAGCGTTCTTCCCAGGAGCATCAAAAAGCGCGTTACTGTCGAAGCAGGCTCTACCTACGGCTGGGAGCGCTGGGCTACCAGCGACGGCGTCACAATTGGCATCGATCATTACGGAGCGTCCGCTCCGGGCGATGAAATCATGAAGCACTTCGGCTTCACTGCCGAGCACGTCACCTCGGCGGCGCTGCGGCTACTCGGCCGCAACGAAGACGCAGCCAAGGAATACGGCGGCGAAACCACCAGTTTCGCGGCAACCGCTCCGCACGAAGGGCATTCGTAAGCGGACACCTTCTCCTGAATGGCATACCGTCTCAAAAGAGGCGAATCCGTTCCAGACGGTATCCGGCGGATCGTTCTCGGCGAGATCGATTCTACAATCGAAGGGCTGCGGCGCTCCGGCCCGAGCGACCGCGATGAAGCGATTCATGAAGCGCGCAAGAGCGTTAAGAAGATCCGGGGCGCGCTGCGCCTGTGCAAGCCCGAATTGGGAAACATTTATCGCGATGAGAATGTCCGCTTCCGCAATCTTGGCCATCACCTCTCCGAGATCCGCGACGCGCAGGCAATGCTTGAGGTTTTCGATGCGGTTTCAAGGGACCACGCGGACAGCATCCAAAAAGACGCATTCGAAGCAATCCGGCGCGGAATCGAATCGTTAAAGCGCGAAAAGGAGCGGGCCATCGGCATTGAGAAGCTGATCCGGAACACTTCCGGCACGCTCCGCGGCGCTCGCAAGCGCGTCGCGCAATGGCCTTTGCAGAAGGATGGATTCGCCGCTATTTCTCCCGGCCTGAAGCTCACCTATCGGCGAGGCCGCAAGGCGCTGGCGAAGGCGCAAAGAGAACCGGACCCCGCGAATTATCACGATTTCCGCAAGCGCGTAAAGGATCACTGGTATCACATCCGATTGCTGGAAAGCCTCTGGAAAGAAGCCCTCCAGGCTCGCGAATCGAGTCTGCACGAGCTGGAAACCTGGCTCGGCGACGATCACAACCTGGTTGTTCTCTGCGAGCTGCTACAAAAAGAGCCGGAGAGATACGGCGGCGCCCAGCAGACCGGGCTGTTCGTGACTCTCGCCGCAGAGCGTCAAAAACAACTCCGCGACGATTCCATTGCGCTGGGTTTGCGTATTTACGAAGAGAAATCCCGGCGGTTCGTTCAGAGAATGCAAAAGCTCTGGGACATAGCCTGACATTTACGGCGGTCTGGATCACCTCTGGCTTGCTTCTCCGGCCGATACCCTGCGATTGAAATCGGCAGATTTGTTGCGCGGCACGCTCAGCGTTTTCCAATGCTCGTGCTGAAAGTGCTTCGCCAACAGGATAATCTGCCCGCAGTGCGAAGCGTAATGGGCAATCTGGCGGTTGATCGCTTGCATCACCGAATGTGCTTCGCCCCGGATCGTCACAGTGCGGCTCAAGTCCGCTTCCGTCAGCGGCTCCAAGGCCGCGAAAACTCGTGACCAGCCATCCTCCCACAGCGCCACAACGCCCTCACGCGTGGCGGGCGGCTCGAGAAACTCGCTGTCCCGGTTTCGATCCGGCTTCTCGCCGTCGCTCGTCAGAAAGTTGGTCCAGCGCGACCGCATATTTCCCGCCATGTGCTTCACCAGAAGCGCAATCGAGTTCATTTCGGGATCGAGCACCGCGCTGAGTTGTTCGTCGGTAACCTGCGCCATAGCCTTCTCGCCAAGCGATTTGTACTGCCGGAAAACGGCCAGGGCATCTTCAAGATATGAGGTCGTGAATGCGAGGGGCATAGAACCAATGATCGCAGGCCCCCTTTCCTGTCGCCCAAGAAAAAAACCGGACGCCGTCGGAGGTCCGGCGCCCGGGAGGAGCGTTCAGAGGAGGGACGCTCGAACGTTATAATTCGCGGTGCGCCGCGTCCGCTTCTTCAGCCAGCTTCATGACAGTGTGGAAGAACTCCTTGGATTGGCCCAGAAACAGCAGATCCGCGGTGAATGACCTGATAGTCGCCACCGCGCCCGCGAACTTATCCAAAGTCGGACGTATCACCGAGCAAGGCGGCAAATTCTCGCCGAACAGAAAATCGCAAGGCTCGGGAAGAATCAGATTGGTCTGGAAGCGCTCGCCGCCGAAAGGCGGATTATTAAGGTCCGGAAACTTAAGCCCCGTAATCGGATCTTTTACACCCGCCAGCGGCTGGGCGGTGGCGTTCCCGGCTTTATCGTGCCACAGCGAGAAGTGATCTACTTCGACACCGCCGATGCTCACGATAATTCGGAGGATCTGCAGGTTCGTGGCTTTGAGCGCCATGGTCGAATACAGGCTCGAACCGCCCTGCTCGATGTAGCCGAAGTGGAACCCGGCCGTATTGGCAATTGCTTGCATTCGAAGCTGTTGAGGCGTTTCGCTGCCCGTCAAAGGCGGCACAATAGGAGGCGTATCGGGTGGGGTTTCCGTATCGTTCAGGGGAATTGCCGGCTCGTTCTTAATACTTACCGCC
The DNA here is from genome assembly GCA_025980435.1 of Bryobacteraceae bacterium. Taxonomy (GTDB): domain Bacteria; phylum Acidobacteriota; class Terriglobia; order Bryobacterales; family Bryobacteraceae; genus Bog-105. The sequence goes on along the minus strand of JAICXK010000346.1, from coordinate 138 downwards.
TGTTTGAATCACGCACGGCTGCTCTTCGTTTTGCCACAAGCGCGGGATGAAAACGGGCGCGAATGAGGCATTCTGGAAGCGTCGGCCTGGCGAAAGGAGGTCGTTATCCGTCTGGCGCCTTCGAGCCCATTTGTGAAT
>JAICXK010000141.1 GCA_025980435.1 Bryobacteraceae bacterium | reverse complement strand
GTGAGCCAAATGGGTCTGGATGCAGAACTTCTGGATTCGGGCTGCTGCGGCCTGGCGGGCTCGTTCGGTTACGAAGAAGGTCATTACGATGTATCGATGAAAGTCGCCGAACGAGTGCTCTATCCCCGTGTGCGCGAAGCGGACCGTGACACACTAATCATCTCCGACGGCTTCAGTTGCCGCGAACAGATTATGCACGGCACGCGACGCCACGGATTGCATCTGGCGGAGGCAATCCAGATGGCTTTACACCAGCCGCTGACACAGAAGAAGAAATATATCGAAACAGGTTGGGTACAGGAGGAACCTTCCTATCCCCTGGTGACGGCCGCGGCCGGTGCAAGTTTGCTGGTGGCCGGCGGTATGTTGCTGATGAACCGGTCCGGAAAACCGGACACCCGCGCCTGATGTGGTCCTAGAAATTTGACCAGTATTCATTCCAGTTGTGCCCGCGTCTAGGGTTTGATGTCCGATCATAATGGCTCCTCTGCACCTGTCTGGCCCGTCCTCCGGCAGTTTGCGAAAGGCGATCTGTTCGCGCTGGATGGTTCCACCGCCGGTTCCAGCCGGACTGAATCCCTGGCATCGAGAACGAAAACCGCGGATCGAGTAGTGGGCTCTGTCTGTCCTTACTGCGCCGTGGGCTGCGGTCAGCTCGTTTACGTTAAGGACGAAAAGATTATCGACATTGAGGGCGATCCCGCCTCTCCGGTTTCAAATGGTTGCTTGTGCCCTAAAGGAGCGGCAACTTTTCAGTTGGTCACCGGCAGCCACCGTGTTTCGGACGTTCTTTATCGCCGCCCGCACGGTACGGAGTGGGAGAAGATCCCGCTGGAGCAGGCGATGGATATGGTGGCTGAACGGGTAAAGCGAACGCGCGATGAAAACTGGGAGGACCGGGACAAGGATGGCAATCCGCTGCGGCGGACCATGGCGATCGCGCACCTGGGCGGCGCAACGCTCGACAACGAAGAAAATTACCTGATCAAGAAGCTGTTTACGAATCTGGGCATTGTCCAGGTGGAAAATCAGGCCCGTATTTGACACTCCTCCACGGTTCCCAGTTTGGGGACCTCGTTCGGACGCGGTGGCGCAACCACATTCCCAGGGGACCTGGTGAACTCGGATGTCATCGTCATTGAGGGTTCGAATATGGCGGAGTGCCACCCCGTCGCCTTTCGCTGGGTAATGCAAGCCCGGGAGCGTGGCGCGACCATCATTCACGTGGATCCGCGGTTTACTCGGACCAGCGCCGTCGCGAACCTGCATGTCCCCATTCGCGCCGGAAGCGACATTGCGTTTCTGGGTGGGATTATCCGATACATCATCGAAAACGAGCGCTATTTCAAGGAGTATGTGGTCAATTACACGAACGCGCCCGCAATTATCGGTGATGATTTCAAAGACACGGAAGATTTGGACGGCGTGTTTAGCGGATGGGACAAGAAGAAAGGCAAATACGAGACACGCACCTGGATGTATAAGGATGTAGATCCGGAGCCGGCCGGCGGTACGCGCGAATCGGAGGCGGGCGAGAAGGGCCAGCCGATCCAGCGCAACCCGATTCAGGCGGAACATACGGACGAGACCTTACAACACCCGCGCTGCGTGTTTCAAATCCTGAAGAAGCACTATTCCCGGTACACGCCCGAGCTGGTGGAAGAGACATGCGGGATTCCGCGATACCTTTTTCTGAAAGTCGCGGAAGCGCTCTGCAGAAACTCCGGCCGTGAACGGACGGGCGCCTTCGTCTATGCGGTGGGTTGGACCCAGCACACCGTTGGCGTCCAGTACATTCGCTCGGCCGCCATCATCCAGTTGTTGCTCGGCAACATGGGCCGGCCCGGTGGAGGAATCATGGCCCTGCGGGGGCACGCTTCCATTCAGGGTTCAACCGACATCCCGACTCTCTATAACCTGCTGCCCGGTTATTTGCCCATGCCGAAAGCCAAACACGACAAAGACCTGGCGACTTACCTGCGGCTGAACACGTCGCCTTCGGGGTGGTGGGGCGAGTTTCCAAAGTACATGATTTCCATGCTGAAGGCGTGGTACGGAGACGCCGCAACGAAAGAAAACGACTGGCGCTACGATTACCTGCCCACGCTGACCGGCGACCACTCGCACATGAACACGGTGGTGGATATGGCCGATGGCGCGGTGAAGGGCTATTTCGTGATGGGCGAAAACCCGGCCGTAGGCTCTATGAATGGCGCGCTGCAGCGGAAGGGCCTGCGGCAGCTCGACTGGCTGGTGGTGCGCGACTTTCAATTGATTGAAACGGCCGAATTCTGGCGTGACGCGCCGGAGATTGCGCGCGGGGACGTAAAGACAAAGGACATTAAGACCGAGGTGTTTTTCTTCCCCGGAGCCGCTCATACGGAAAAGGATGGCAGCTTCACGAATACCCAGCGGATGCTGCAGTGGCATCACAAAGCGGTAGAACCCAGAGGCGATTCGCGCAGCGAGCTCGATTTCATCTTCAAGCTGGGGCAACGCTTGAAGGAGCTGTATGCGAACGAGTACGGTCAAATCCGCAATTGGCCGATCCGGGACATGACGTGGGATTATCCGGAGATCGGCCCCCTAAAGGAGCCAAGCGCCGAAGCCGTGCTGCACGAAATCAACGGCTACACGGTTGCCGATCGGAAACCGGTTGAGGGTTACAGCTCTTTGAAGGACGACGGATCTACGGCCTGCGGCTGCTGGATCTATTCCGGTTGCTATCGCGGCGGCAAGAATATGACCGCCCGGCGCAAGCCGTATTGGGAGCAGAACCATCTTGCTCCGGAGTGGGCGTGGGTGTGGCCGCACAATCGCCGCATCCTCTACAACCGCGCTTCCGCAGACCCAAACGGCGCACCGTGGTCGGAGCGGAAGAAACTCGTCTGGTGGGACGAACAAAAGCAGGAGTGGACCGGCCTCGATCAGCCGGATTTTATAGTCAAGCGGGGTCCCTCGCACAGGCCTTCAAAAGAAGCGCGCGGGAAGGAAACGATCTCAGGCGTCGATCCGTTTATCATGCAAGCCGATGGCAAGGGATGGATCTATGTCGCTACTGGTCTGCAAGACGGGCCGCTGCCGACGCACTACGAGCCCCAGGAATCTATCGCCAAAAATCCCCTTTATGGGCAGCAGTGCAATCCGGAGCGCATGGAATGGATACGGAAAGATAATCCATATCACCAGCCCTATGACGATCCGCGATTTCCGTATCTGATTACCACTTACCGGCTGACGGAGCATCACACCGCGGGAGGCATGAGCCGGTGGCTGAGCTGGCTTTCGGAATTGCAGCCGGAGATGTTCTGTGAAATTTCTCCGGAGCTAGCCGAAGAGCGAGGGCTCAAGAACGGCGAATGGGCCACTATTCGTACCATGCGGGGCGAAATCGAGACCCGCGTGTTGGTGACACGCCGGATGCAGCCGCTTCGGATCAAAGGCAAGCTCGTTCACCAGATTGGTTTGCCCTATCACTGGTCGACGAAGGGCCTGGTACGCGGCGATGCGGCGAACGATCTGATCGGGTTCGTTGCGGACCCGAACGTTTCGATCCAGGAATCGAAAGCTTTCACCGGCAACATAGAACCGGGCCGCAAGAGCAAAGGGCGCAGGCATGCCACAAGCGGACGACTGGTTAAGAAGCTGCCTTCCAGGGAGCAGGACCGCGATCTTCCAAAAGTTGGCCACAAGCCGGAGAGCAAGCACGGATATAAAGCGGAACAGACAAAGGAAGGAAATATATAGCCCGTGGCTGCCAGCAAGGGATTTTTCACGGACACCACTCTTTGCATCGGCTGCAAGGCCTGTGAAGTGGCGTGTAAGCAGTGGAACCAATTGCCGGATGACGGATTTCTGTTTTCCGGAATGTCGTACGACAACACCGTTCACCTGGGCGGCTCAACCTGGCGGCACGTGGCATTCGTCGAGCGGCCTGTACCGCTGAACACGCAAACAGACGGCGCGTTTTCCTGGTTGTTCTCTTCCGATGTGTGTAAACACTGTGCGAGGGCCGGGTGTTTGGAAAGTTGTCCGACCGGCGCGATCATCCGTACGGAGTTCGGCTCGGTTTATGTGCAGCCCGACGTGTGTAATGGCTGCGGGTACTGCATAGTGAGCTGCCCGTTCGGCGTGATCAATCGCCGCGAAGAGGACGGGCGCGCCTGGAAATGCACGCTCTGCTACGACCGTCTGCGCGATGACTTGGTCCCCGCTTGTGCGAAGGCGTGTCCGACGGAATCGATTCAGTTCGGCGATCTGGACGAGCTTCGCGCGCACGCGAAGGAACGGGTCGAGCAGTTGCACGAACGCGGGATGCCGGAGGCGTATCTATACGGCGCGAGCGCGGACGACCAGCCGGGAACAGAGGGATTAAACGCTTTCTTCCTGCTGGTTGATAAACCGGAGGTTTACAATCTTCCGCCGGATCCGGTTGCGCCCGCCAAGAAAGTGAAGGATGCCTGGTTAGCGGCCGGGGCCGCGGCGGCCGGCATGGCGCTCGCGGCGGTGGGAGCGGTGTTTTTCGGAGGGCACCGCGCATGAGCACCACGGTACGTTATAAGAATTCGGTCGAGCGGGTTTACACGGATGGCCGCGATATCGATACGGAAGCCGGCGATCTGACCGGTGAAGCAGCAGATCAGCGGGCATCCGGTTCCACGGATAAGCACCTGAAAGAACAGATGCAAGTCTGGCGGCAAGCGCCGGGGCCGCGCACCGGCGATCCGGCGTACTACAACGTACCGATGCTCAATGAGCCGGTGTGGGAATGGGCAATTCCAACCTATTACTATGTCGGAGGATTGACCGGGGCCGCCCTGGTGCTGGGCGCAGCCAGCCAAATGGGAGATGCAGGCGGGCGTAAGGAGCTGATCCGCCGCTGCCACTGGATCGGCTTGATTGGAGCGGGCATCAGCGGCGGATTGCTTATCTACGATCTAGGCGTGCCCTCGCGATTCTTCAATATGCTGCGGGTCTTCCGCCCCACATCGGTTATGAATATGGGGGCCTGGATTCTGACTGGCGCGGGTGGGACGGCATTTCTGGCCGTAGTGTTACGCGGCCGTGAGAACAGGTTCGGCGCGGCGGGAGAGATTGCGGGATATCTGGCCGGTATGTTCGGCGCCGGCCTCGCAACCTATACCGGTGTCCTCACCGCTAATACCGCTGTCCCGGTCTGGCAAGCATCGCGCAGAGTACTGCCGATTCTGTTTGGGACCTCGGCGATGTCCAGTGTTGGCGCGCTCTTCGAGCTTCTCGGTGGGAAAGGGGAAGAACGCCGGCTGACCAAAATCTTCGGAACAGCGGGCCAGATTGCCGAGTTCGCTGCGTCCGTCGCGATGGAGAAACAAGCGAGCGTTGTTCCGCGGGTTGGGCGTCCGCTCAAGAAAGGGCTAAGCGGGTTTGTGTGGCGCGCCGCGATGACCTTGACCGCGGCCGGCCTGGTTTTAGGACTCATTCCGAAACCCACCAGAAGGAGACGCCTGGCGGCGGGAATCGCCGGCACGCTGGGTTCGGCTCTCATGCGCGCAAGCGTAGAGCACATCGGGACGGCGTCGGCACGGGATGCGCGGGCTTCCTTTCAGCAGCAGCGAGCTGGATATGGCGCTGCGGAAATAGCCCGGCAACCCAATCAGTAGACGGGCACGCTCGGATCTATCTCCCGGCTCCACCGGTCTATCCCGCCGCTCACACTTGCGCAGTTCCGGATGCCTTGCTCTTTCAGCCATTGCGCCGCCTGCAGGCTCCGAACTCCGTGGTGGCACAGTAGCAGCAGTTCGGCCTCTGATGCCAATTTTTCCAGGTTTTGCAGCTCGGCCGGTATCTCCTGCATAGAGACCAGCCGTGCGCCGTCGATTCGCGCGGCTGCAAACTCTTCCGGTTCACGCACATCGATCAGCATCGCTCTTCCGCTATTCAGCTTCCGTTGAGCATCCTGTGGGCTAATCTCCAGCGGTTCAGTCATCGCTCACCTCGGGTCCAAAATCTACTCTCCTGTAAAAGTCTTGAGAAATCCGGGCCGGACTGGGAAAATCCCCGGTTCTTCCTGTTTTTGAAAAGCGTGCTCCCATGCCATACTAATGACTCAGAAACCGGACCTTAATAGTACACATGCCGCCGCTTAGCGAGGCCGTCGCCCGCTATCACAATCTCCTGGAGCACGATCGCTACCGCGACCTGAGCTGGGGAGAACAACTCGAAGAACAGATTCGTTCGTGCAGCTTATCAGAATCCGGCCATCTTCTTACGCCTGTACTCCGTCCGCATTTTGTAACCCGGAAGCAGCTCGAAAATCTGACCCGCGTTTCCGAACAGCTTAGCGTCATTCTCGACCATGTCATCGCCTTGGCGCTCGAATCGCGTCCCCTTCTGGAGCGGCTGCATATGCTTCCCGCCGAAAAGATGCTGGCAGCTATTCCGTCTGGGTATTCACGTTGTACGGTTGCCTCGCGTTTCAACGCACACGTGCAAAACGGCTCACTCTCGATGTGCGGAATCGATGTCTGCAAGACCGCCGGGCTCGGGTACTCCGATTATCTTGGCGATCTGTTCCTTGAACTTCCGATTGTCCGCGAGTTCAAGCGCACCGGCTACAAGCTCTCAAAACTTGGGGGCGTAAAGCACCTCCACTCCGCACTCCTTCGCGCCTGGAAAGAATTCGGCGGCACAGTGCAGCCCCATATCGCTATTCTCGAACCGGCTCAGCGGTCCGGCGGCGGCGAAGCATCCCTGCTGGCCGAGCGTTTCTCCATGCTGGGCTCGCCGTCCCGGGTGATTCCACCCGAACAGCTCGACTATTCGAACGGTATCCTGCGCTCCGGCGAGTTTCGGGTCGATATCGGGTTCCGGCGGATACTGACGCGAGAATTGCTCGTGCGTTCCGATCTGTCGCATCCGCTCTTACAGGCTTATCGCCATCGTGCCGTCTGCCTTGTCAACAGCTTCCGCTTGGAAATTGCGCAGCGACGCTCGCTTTTCGATCTGCTCACCGATGAAACAGTCACGTCCGCGTTTTCCGCGGCCGACCACAAGCTGATTCGGGCTTTTGTCCCCTGGACGAGAGTAGTTTCCCAGCGGAAAACCAAATACCGCGATACGACCGTCGATCTGCCGGAATTCGTCCTACGCTCGCGCGAGCAACTGATCCTCCTGCCGAGCGAAGATGGAAACGGAAAACATTCCTTCATAGGGTCCGAGATGAACGCGCCAGATTGGGAGCGCGCGCTCCGCCAAGCCCTGCGCTCCCCTTATGTGGTTCAAGAACGCTCTCAGCCAGCCCCGGAGCGTTTTCCAGTATTCGCCTACGGCGAGCTGAAGATGAAAGACGCCAAGGTCTCCGTACATCCGCAGGTGTTCGACGGCCAAGTTCAGGGCGCATCTGCAACTCTCGAATCCGTCGCTTCGGGCGCGCCTACGCCATTTGCGCTTGCGCCGGTTTTTCTGCTGGAAGAGAACTAAAAGATTGGGATAGCCGCCGCGATCAGGCGGCGGCTAATTCAAAAGCTTCGTCGTCATCCACTGGTTCACCGGCCGCGCGCTGCCGGTCTACGGCTTCCTGGCAGGAGACGCAGTATGCGGCCCAGGGTACTGCTTTCAGCCGCTTTTCCGGAATCTCCTCTTCACAGCGCAGGCAGATTCCGAAGGTCTCGTTGTCCAGACGCTTCAGCGCCGCGCGCACTTCCTTCAACAGCTTCGATTCGCGATCCAGGTTGCGAATCGCCACCTCGCGGTTGAGCTGCTGCTGAAGCCGGTCGAATTCCTCGGCCGCACTCTCAATCAGAATCTCAGCGCGATCGGAACCGCCAGCCATCAATTCATTTCGTTTTGTTTCCAGGGCCTGCCGGAAACTGTTCAATTGTGTTTTAGACATCTCTCTTCTTTCCTCCAATCGCAGCCATACCGATCTTTTCAATAGGTTGTCAGGTTTGTACCTCTGGTCTTGGAAACTTGGGGTTTATCAGCCGCCCGGAAACTGCTTATGGCCGCTTCAGTGGAATCAGATGCGGCCCCCTCCGCGAAAGTTTCAAATATGGAAAAAAGGGAATCAAGCCCAGCCGCAGGCTTTGTTTTCTACTACTTGGTTCGCCCCCATTCTCCGGGCCGTCATCTTACCTTCATCCACTTGTAACAGCCGCCGGATACTTTTCAGATGAGAACATGAATAAATTATTCATCCTGATGTTGCTTTGCATCGCAGACCCGATGCAGTTCCGGGCAGCCGACACCCCGGGCGGTGCACCGGCGGTATCCGCAAAGGAGCTCCAGCAGCTTAGAGAGCAGATAGCACTTCAGGCCGAGCAGATCCAGAAACTCCAGCACGCTATAGAGGAGCAGCGGAACCTGATCGATCGGGAGATGCGGGCCTCCACGCCCGTGAACGCCGCAGCCACCAAAATTCAAGCGCCGGGTCAACACGAGAGGCCAAACTCGGGAGCATCGCCGCTTAGCATCAACATCGGTAAGACGACGTTTACGCCGCTCGGGTTCGTAGACGCCACGCTCTTCGGGAGGTCCACCAACTCGGGGAGCGGGATTGGAACAAACTTCGGGAGCATTCCCTACAACACGTCTCCCACGGGCCACTTGTCAGAAATGAATTTCAGCACGCAAAACTCGCGCATCGGCTTCCGCGTGGATTCTAATTTTCGCGGGGCAAACGTTCTGGGCTACTTTGAGGCTGACTTCTTAGGAAACCAGCCTGGAAACGTTTTCGTGTCGAGCAACTCCGATACATTTCGCATGCGCAATATGTTTCTCGATGTCCGGAAAAGCAAGTTCGAGGTTCTGGCCGGACAGGACTGGTCGATGGCCGTTCCCAACCGTCGGGGCATCTCTCCACTCCCCTCCGACATTTTTTACACCCAGAACATGGATACGAATTACCAGGCCGGCCTGGTCTGGTCGCGGCAGACCCAGTTTCGGTTCGTGGCGCATCCGACCGGAAATTTCGCGCTGGGATTGTCGCTCGAAAATCCGCAGCAGTACCTGGGCGGCTCTTCCGGAGGATCCTCCGTCGTGCTCCCGTCCGCATTCGTATCTACGGCCGGCGGACAATTCAACAACGGAAGCAACAGTTACGCCGCGGCTAACTTGCATCCGGACATCATCTTCAAAGAGGCATACGACGGGCATGCGGGCAGCAAGCTAATGCATGTAGAAGCGGTCGGCCTTGTGCGGACTTTCCGGTTTGCCTACGGCGCCGGAAAGCCGGTGGCCTATCAAACATCCTCTGCGACCGCAGCTTCCGGTGAGCTGAATGCGAATCTCGAAGTGGCCGAGGGATTCCATCTGATCGCAAATACATTTTTCGGCTCCGGAAACGGCCGCTACGTTTTCGGGCAGGCCCCGGATGCGATCGTTCGCGCAGATGGAAGCATTTCGCCGGTCCACACATACTCAACGGTGGACGGCTTCGAAGCAAAAGCCGCGAAGAACACACTCCTCTACGGGTATTACGGCGGAATTTACGTGAAGAGGAATACGGCGGCGGACGCGAACGGAACGACGCTCATCGGTTACGGTTTCGCCGGATCGCCGAACAGCCAGAACCGGGCAATCCAGGAAGGGACGTTCGGCGCGGTCCAAACGCTTTGGAAAAACGAAGGCTACGGATCGCTCTCGCTGATCGCTCAATACTCTTACCTGACGCGGAATCCCTGGTACGCGGCGATCGGCGCGCCGAAGAGTGCCCGAACCAATATGTACTGGATTGATCTTCGGTACACCCTGCCCTAAGGATTTCCGCCCCACAATAAAAACGCCCCCGGAAACTCCGGGGGCGATGGTTAACTGTTATTCCCGCTAGCGCGGGCAGCGGGTTTACTTCTTCTTTTTTGCGGGGGCCTTCTTCGCGGCCTTCTTCGCAGTCTTCTTAGTTGCGTTCTTCATCGAGCGATTCTCCCTAACGTAAATTTGCAATCCATAAGATCGCAGTTGTGATTCATATATACGGGTCTTCGCAAGATAAGTCAAGAAAAAAATTACGAAGGCCCCCTCCGGACCGGATCGATCCCTCTCCTGGAGGAGCCCGCCACGCAAAAGTGAAGATTTGTTTTACCTCCGGGAGGCCGCATTTGCGTCCTTCAACCGAATGCGGTTATCATTTTTGCAGTTGAGAGGCATGATGATGGAGCGCGGCATCGGTTCGGGCGACGTTCTTGCGCAACGAGCGTTGAAGAGAGCCGTCGTGGCAGCCGCGCTGTTCGCTTGCTGCATTTTTTCTCCGGGATGCGGGAGAAAACATCAACGCGCCGCGCGCATGCCGCAAGCGCCGCAACCCGCCAGGACCGCATCGCGGAATGCCCGGAAGCCGGCTCCATTGCCGGTGGGCTACACCGAAACCGGCATCGCGAGCTGGTACGGCGTTCCGTACCACGGGCGGCCCGCCGCGGACGGAGAAATCTACGACATGGAAAAGCTGGTGGCCGCGCATCGCTTAATGCCTTTTAATACGTGGCTCAAAGTCACCAACCTTTCCAACAACAAGAGCGTCAACGTGCGCGTGATTGATCGCGGGCCGTTCGTGGATGGGCGCATCGTTGATCTTTCCAAGGCTGCCGCTCGTGAGATCGGTCTGCTTGGCCCGGGAATCGGAAGAGTCCGTTTGGAAGTGATCGCCGCGCCTGCCGATATTCCCGCGAATGATTTCTACGCGGTGCAAGTGGGCGCTTTTTCGCTCGAAGCGAATGCGGAGCGGCTACGCGAGCACTACGCGAAGCGTTTCGGCAACGCTCAGCTTCGTGTAAAGAATGGAACGACGCCGTTGTGGCGCGTGCTCGTCGGGAAAGAGCCTTCGCTCGAAGCGGCGCAACAACTGGCGATTGTTCTGGCTGCCGAGGACAAGAACGTCTTCGTCGTACGCCTGGATTCTGTTTCTACGGGCTCCGAGTCAGCACGTCGGGCGATCAAAAGTTATTGAGCGTTAGACAGGCGAAAGCGCCTGTCCAAGCGCGACCAGGGGTCGCTCGCGGACGAGGGCGTCCGCCCCACTTTGGCAATCGACGGATATCGAGAACTTTTTCGCCATCTAACAACTACACAGACGAGGACATCTGCCGTCCCAGGCATTCCGTTGTGACACCGCAAGTAGCTCTAGACATATCGCCGCTCTCCACGCTGGTAGGAAGCTCCGCCGCAATGAAGCAGGTGCACCGGCTGGTCGGGCGTATGGGCAAGTCGCGCTTTCCCGTTCTGATTCTTGGCGAAACGGGAACCGGAAAAGAGATGGTTGCCCGGGCGATTCACAACATGGAGGGCCGGGGCCCATTCGTCGTTGTCGATTGCTCGTCGCTGGTCGGTCCGTTGATGGAGAGCGAGCTGTTCGGCTACGCGAAAGGAGCATTCACCGGAGCGCATGTTCAAAAGCTCGGGCTTCTCGATGCAGCCAACGGCGGCAGCGCCTTCTTCGATGAGATTGGCGAGCTCCCCCTGGATTTGCAGACGAAACTTCTGCGTGTGCTGCAGCAGAAAGAGTTTCGCGCGGTCGGCGGGCTGGCGCAGCGAACATCCAATTTCCGCATTATCGCGGCGACCAATCGCGACCTCGGGGCCGAAGTGGAGGCGAAGCGCTTTCGCGAAGATCTTTACTACCGGCTGAACGTGATGCGGCTGCGTCTGCCGCCTTTACGGGAACGGCGCGAGGATATTCCGTCGCTAGTGGCGCACTTCTTGCAGCAGCATGGGAACGGGCATAAGGTTCCGGACGATCTGATGCGTGCCCTGCAGGAGTACGAATGGCCCGGCAATGTGCGCCAGCTTGAGCACTCCGTGCAGCAGATGATCGCTTTGAATACCGGGCCCTGGCTCTCGCTCGGCGATTTAAATTCACTGATCGCGAATCGGAAGATCGAGGGCGAATTCAATGGGGCGTCTGGGGGAATAAGTTCCGGAGCGGATGGGCAGCAAGTGCCCGAGGCGGTGCTGCCGCTCGCGGAAGTCGAACGAAGGGCCATCCTGAGAGCGCTCGAGCATACCAAGGGCGATCGAACGTTCGCCGCGGAGTTGCTCGGCATCGGGCGAACGACTCTTTACCGCAAGCTGAAAGAATACGGGCTGTAAATTGGGAGCGTGCGAATCGCGCTTGATGCCAGCTATAGCGTGGACGAGTATCCCTCGGGAATTGCTGTCTATTCGGGCGAGATTCTGGCCGGTCTCGCCGCGGAATATCGGGAAGATACGTTTCTGCACTGCTACCGCCTCAAACAGTTTCGGAACGCTCCGCCCGCGATCCTGAGGAATGTTCGCAGACGAATATTGCTCCCGCCGCTTGCAACTTTCAGGGCGGATGTTTTTCACGCATTGAACCAGAGAGTGGACCGGCGGCCTGCCCGCAGAGTGGTCTCGACTTTCCACGATCTGTTTGTTCTCACGGGAGAATATTCGTCGCCGGAATTCCGGGTGAGGTTTTCACGTCAGGCGCGCGGAGCGGCCCTCAGGTCGGACCTGATTGTGGCTGTCTCGGAATTCACGGCGAAACAGGTCAGCGGCCTGCTCGGTGTCCCACGGGCGCGCATCCGCGTTATTCCG
>JAICXK010000060.1 GCA_025980435.1 Bryobacteraceae bacterium | reverse complement strand
GCCTCTTACAGTTACGTGGTGGCGCGCCACATCTCGGCAAATTTCCGATATGATTATTTCAAGTACGGTAACGTTTCATCCCTGGGTGGAGTGGGCGATAATCGGTTGACTTTTGGAGTGAGCTTCAGCTCCTCGAGCATTCCCCTCACGCTGTACTGAGGCGCCGGCCGAATCCTATTGAATCCGGCTTTCCGACAGGGCCTGTTGTAACCGGTCAGCAAAATTTTCACCGGATTCGGTTTCAAGCTTGCGTCTTTCCACTGGCAGAGCCGAATCCACCTCGTGTACCAATCGCAACAGGCTTTTCACGTTTGACTCAGCTAATTTCGCGCTGCCGGGTATCTCCGGTTGTGGTAAGTAGTGACTATCCACACCGAAGTCGATTCGTAAGTCCTCCTGGCCGCTGCTGCCGGCCTCGGAACCGGTGTCAAAGGCCGGGCCGAAGCACGAGATAATGACCCGAGCCGGTGATAAGATCCAGTCTGCATCGAACTGCCAGAGATCCCACCAACTCTCAACGCGATAAGCGATGTCTTCCCCCGCGTAGTCCCGTAAGATCGGAGCGACCTCGGCACCATCTATCGGACCGTTCACTGGCTGCTCCAGCAGCGGCGGTTCGGTTGCGTCAATCGCCTGTATGGTGATTGTCGACTGCGGCTGCGGCCGCTGCGAAAACGGAAACAGCCGAAGCAATTTTTCGAAATATTTCAGGCGCTCAGCGCGGCTGTTGCGGTCTAGCCAGATGGACAGGGATAGTTGGTCTGTCACCTTCCTATTATCGCGATTTATCCAGTTGCGCCTGCCTGGCAGTTAAAACAGATTCGCTTGCGGATGTTTTTTATTGAGATAATGGGGGAAGTGATTACGGATCTGGTTCAGATCAAACGTCTCGGCGAGAAACAGCGCGAGGAGAACCAGCGATTTCGTGCCTGGCTGAAACGTCACAATTTCGTTGAGCGCCGTTTCAAGATTATCGCCGAACGGGTGGAAGAATCGATTGACTGTACTGCTTGCGCGAATTGCTGCCGCGTTGCAACCACGCAAATCAGCGAGCGCGACACGGAGCGGCTGTCCCGGCATCTCGGCATGAAGGCGAGTGAATTTCTGCGCAACTACACGGTCGAAAGCGGGGATGAAGGGCGTGTATTAAAGCGCAACGAGAATGGGTGCGTTTTTCTCGAAGGCAATCTCTGCTCGGTATATGAAGCACGTCCGGATACCTGCCGGCTGTTCCCGCATCTTGTCAAAGGGAACGGTTCACTGCTGAGCCGGATGTGGCATATGCCGGATCGCGCCGTATACTGTCCCATCGTCTTCAACACCCTCGAGCAGCTCAAGCCCGAGGCCGGTTTCAAGCAATGACCATAACGATCGCTGTACTGCTGTTATGCCTTTTGTCCGCCGTCGGGTTCGCGGCCTATCAATTCTCAGAAGCGAAACGCTGGCGAGAGTCCGCTGCCGACGCGCGGGAAGAGAACCAGCGCCAGCGGGCGGAACTGGAGCAAGCCAATCGCACTGCCATCCAGCAGGCCGGTGAAAGCGCAGCGAGCCGCGAATTGGCGGAAGCGCAATGGAAGCTTGTGACCCAGGCGCAGCAACAACTCGAAGACAAATTCCGGGCCCTCGCATCGGAAGCCCTGCAGAACAATAGCCAGCTTCTGCTCGACCGCAGCCGCGACCAGTTACAGCACCTTGTCGCTCCGGTCTCCGACTCTTTGCGAAAGTTCGAGGAACAGGTGCGGGCGATCGAGAAATCCCGGGTCGGCGCCTACGAAAGCATTTCCGCGCAGGTCTCGGCATTGACCCAGCTTCAGGAGCGCGTCCGCCAATCTACCGATCAACTTAAGACCGCTTTGCGGTCTCCCATTCAGCGCGGCCGCTGGGGCGAGATGCAGCTTCGTCGCGTGGTGGAGTTGGCCGGCATGCTCGAATACTGCGACTTCGCCGAACAGAAGACGCTGTTCGGCGAGACCAACCAACGTCCCGATCTGATCGTCCGGCTACCCAATCACTGCCAGGTCGTGGTGGACGCTAAAGTTTCGCTGGAAGCTTATCTGCGCGCGATTGAGGCTTCCGAAGATGCAGACCGGCTGCGTAACCTCTCCGATCACGCCCGGCAGATCCGGACACACGTGAAAGCGCTCGGCGAGAAGGCCTATTGGGAGCGCTTGCCCTGTTCGCCCGAGTTCGTCGTTGCCTTCCTGCCGCTTGAATCGCTGTTCAGCGCCGCGCTCGAGAGTGATCCCGCTCTGCTCGACTTTGCGGTGGAACGCCGGGTTCTTATCGCCACGCCGATGACGCTCATTACCCTGCTGCTCACGGTCGCACACGGCTGGCGTGAGCAGGCCACCGTGGAGAATTTAGAAAAAATCCGGTCAACCGGCCAGGAACTCTACGGACGGCTGCTCACGATGAGCCATCATTTCTCGAAGCTGGGTGATGCCGTCGAGAAGACCGTACAGGCCTACAATCAGACGGTCGGTTCGCTGGAGCGGAATGTCCTCCCCTCTGCGCGAAAGTTCAAGGACCTTCGTCCGGCAAATGCGGAACAGTTGGACGAGGTCACCGAGTTGGATATTGTGCCTCGCGCGCTGGATAGCGCAAAATGGAAAGTCCTCGAAACCGCCAAACAGGCGTGATTTTAGGTAGGGGCAAGGCATGCCTCTCCCGGAAATATCCCGCTAATTATTCAGCTTTTCGGTAATCGTCACCGGGCTTGTAAGGCGGAACTGCAGGCGGGTTTCAGCCGGAATCGTCGCGGTATCTCCTCGGGTGGCCAGGACCGTACCAGTACCGGCCGCTCCACCCACGCCGGCCCCGATCGCCGCGCCCTTGCCGCCGCCTCCCAAAGCGCCGATAATTGCGCCCAGGGCGGCTCCTCCGGCAATTTTCGCCGCGTCTTTGCCTCGGCTCTTCGCGCCATGCTTATCGAAGCTGTCGGTGGCGATCCGAACGCGTTGCCCATCGGTGGTGTTAATCTCCGTCAGGTTCAGGTTCAGTTCGGACGTGCCGCGGACCCGACCAGATCTCTCGGCGGTAACAACCTGGCCAAGAACCTTCGAGCCGCGGTCCGCGATGATGAAACCGTCGAGAACGATGGGCTGTTCCAGCGTCCCTCGGAATGTGTCGCCCGGGTAGTTACGTTCGCTGGATAGTGTCTCGCCAAGTCGGATGAAGATGCTCGTGCCGGCCGCGAGCGTTACGACGTGGGGCTGTTCCGGCGGCGGGGCGGGGTTCGCTTGTGCCCCCGAGGGCTGCGGTCCCTGGTACTGATCTTCATTCACTGCCCGCGCGGCGGGCTGCGCAGTAGATTGCGCCGGATACTGTGTTGGAGCGGGCGGCGGTGGCGCAGCCTGCGGCGGCGTGTTGTCTGCCACTTGCTGGACCGGTTCCGCAGGTTCAGAAGAAGTGGCCGGCGCGGGCCGCGGCACATCTTTCCGGGCTCGCTCCTTATGCCGTCGTACCGGCTTTGGAGCTGAATCGGCCGGTGACACGGCTGGTTCCTGGGCGGCGCTCTGCGGCCTTTCCGGAGGCTGCTGGACGGCCGCCGGCGTTACCTGGGCCACAGGCTGAGTATGTGGAACATCGCTCGTTCGGAAATACATCGAAGCGCCGCCGAGCGCGACAATGACTCCACCGGCAAACGCCGCGGCGACTTTGATTAAATTAGATCGCTCCATGCGTGGACCCTACCCCACTATATGGTGAAACGTGGCAGTTGCTGTTGGCGTTTCTTGACCCGAAGTTAAAATAGGGTCATTCAAGCCTGCATGTCTTGCCCCTATATTTTCGATTTTCCAGCCCGATACTCTGTCGGGCCGGTGCCCGTTCGCCCGGCGACTGTGCTGGCGCCGATGGCCGGTGTTACTGACACCGTGTTTCGACGCTTGATCCGCAATCAGGGCGGCTGCGGGCTTTTGATGACAGAATTCACGAGTTCGCACGGCGTTGTGAGCACCCGTCACGCCAAGAAACCGAACCGGAATTTCCGCTACCTCTATTTTGAACCGGAAGAGCATCCCATCGCCTGCCAATTGTTCGGCTCAGACCCGGAAGTTATGGCGGAAGCCGCAAAGGTTTGTGAGGACCGCGGTTTCGATATCGTCGACATCAATTTCGGGTGTCCGGTAAACAAAGTGGTCAAATGCAACGGCGGCTCTGGTTTGCTTCGGGACCTGCCGCTGGTTGAGACCATCCTGCGGAGAGTTCGTTCGGCAATTTCCATCCCGCTAACCTGCAAATTCCGCGCCGGCTGGAACGACAAGGAGCTTGTGGCGGTAAAAATGGCTCGTATCGCCGAGGACTGCGGGTTGGCCGCCGTGGCTCTCCATCCCCGTACGCGGGAGCAGGGTTATAGCGGGCGAGCTGATTGGTCGCGCATCGGGGAGGTGAAGGCCGCGGTAACCATTCCGGTGATCGGAAACGGAGATGTTCTGACGCCGGAAGATGCGGTCGCGATGTATCGTCAAACCGGCTGCGACGCAGTGATGATTGGCCGCAGCGCGTCCTACAACCCCTGGATCTTCCGCCAGATTCAGGATTATGTCGAAACCGGCGCCTACATTGTTCCACCAGATCGTGAGCGCTATCTCATGATGAAGACCTATTACCTGATGCTCGAAGAGCATGGTGAAGCGGACGCAATCGGCAAGATGAAACAGTTTGCCACTTACTTCACGCACGGCGTGCGAAACGGCTCAAAGCTGCGGACGGAGATCTACCGTTCGCACGAAATCAAGCAGATTCTCGATACCGTAGACATCTTTTTCTCCGAGCAGCTCGAGAACGCGGCTTGAAGCACGTTCAGTTGATTACCGACGGCGCCTGTAAAGGCAATCCCGGGAAAGGCGGATGGGCCTGCATCCTGCGGTTCGGCGAACATAAGCGCGAACTGTTCGGCTGCAGCCCGCACACCACGAATAATCGCATGGAACTGGCCGCCGCTATTGAAGGCCTGAGACGCCTCAAAGAAAGCTGTTCGGTTGAGATCATCACGGACTCGGAATACGTGAAGAACGGGATCACAAAGTGGATCCAGGGCTGGAAACGAAACGGCTGGAAGAAGGCTGACAAATCGCCTGTCACCAACCAGGATCTATGGAAAATTCTGGACGATTTGGTAAACGCCCACAAAACCCAGTGGAAATGGACCAAGGGCCACGCGTCGCACGAGGATAACAATCGCTGCGACGAACTAGCCAGCCGGGCGGCGGACGAGCAGATTTCGAGCGAGCCCGCCGCGGCCGGGGTTCGCTATTAAGGCATGCAGCGGATCTGCCTGTTCGGCGGCACGTTCGATCCTATCCACTGCGCTCACCTGCGGATCGCCGAGGAGGCGGTTCGCCACTTTGCGCTCGATCGCGTGCTGTTTGTGCCCGCCGGCAATCCACCCCACAAAGATGCCGCCGGGTTGACTCCGTACGAGGACCGGTTCCGGATGGTGGAGATTGCCTGTTCTCCCTACCCGAATTTTGAAGCTTCCCGTCTGGAGGATGGTGATCAGCGCAGCTACAGCATCGAGACCGTAAAAAAATTTCGAATCCAGATCAATCCGGATGACCGTGTATTCTTTCTGATTGGCGCGGATGCATTCGATGAGATCGAGACATGGAAAGACTGGCAGGACCTGGTGAAATTGACCGAATTCATCGTGGTGGCCAGGCCCGGGCGCGAGTATCACATTGCATCGGGTGCAAGAGTCTATCCGCTGGAGGGGTTATCGCTTCCGGTTTCCAGCTCAACCATTCGCGAAAGGCTGGCCACCGGGGAAGCGACGCCGGAGCTCCCCCCAGAGGTGCGCCGCTTCATTGAGCAGCGCGGCCTCTATGGGTTCGATAAAGGGAAGATTACTGCTTCGCCGTAACGCAGTACTGATCGAACGCGTCGGTCAGCACTTTCGCGATCTGCTGCGCGTCGCTGTTCTCAATCTGGTGACGGTGCACTACGAAAACCGGCTTGCCATCCCGAAACAGCGCCATTGAAGGGGAAGACGGCGCGATGCCGGGCAGCAATTCGCGTACGCGTGCTACCGCTTCCAGATCCGCGCCCGCAAACACCGTAGCGGCGATATCGGGCCGGGTGTTGTGTTCCAGTGCAAGCCCAACTGCCGGACGTGCTTTTCCGGCTGCGCAGCCGCATACGGAATTCACCACCATCAGAACCGTTTCGCTGGCCTTTGCCAGCAGCCGGTTTACGTCTTCCGCCGTGCGGGCTTCCTGAACGCCATACTGCGTCAGGTCTTCGCGCATGCGTGCAATCAGTTGCTCGGGGTATCGAGAGGGAGTCGTTGAAAACATTCGTTTAGGATCCACTCCTACCAGTTTGAACCTTGGGCGTCGCGAGATAGCCGACGATCGTGTTCTTTCGCACTTCGTTCACCACAATTTCGTCCGGCTGATGCGCCTTTGAAGTGTAGAACTGAATCGGCTCATTGATATTCCTGTCTTTCTTTTCCACTGTCTTGTCATCCGCAGTGATCCGGATCGTGAACCGGTTGTGTTTCGGATCGGCCTTTCTCAGTTCCACCATCACGTCTGCCACCCGGCTCGGGGTCTTCGACTTCGTTATCGTGAACTGTGAGTAGTTGCGTTCGCCGAGCTCGCGAAGCGCCTGCAGTTCCTTCCCGTTCGTGGCGATCAGGCTCGCGTGGCCGTCCAATTCCCCGGTTGCGCGCTTCAGGTTGGCAATGGTCTGCTCGAGTTGGCTCTTGGTATTGCCCAGGTCGGTTTTGACGTTTCCCACATCGGTGGATACGCCCTGCAGTTGAGTGGTCGCGGTATCGGCAGTCAGCTTCACTTGTGAGATAGCCTGTTGCTGCAGCGCCTGTTCCTGAGCGACTTTGTCCTGCAGCATTTGCACCCGCTTCTGTGCGTCTACCTTTGCCTGGCCTACCGCGGCCTGGGCAGCGCGGCGCTGCTCGGCCAGCCGGGTTTGCAGATCCTCCACTGTACGGCGTGAGCGGCGGACTTCCTCGTTGGAATCGATCCGCATCTTTTCGATAGCGCCGTTGAAGTCGGCACTCAGCTTCGCCATGTCGTTCCGGCTATCGGTCCTGACCCTGCCAAGCTGGACGAACAGAAAGATGTTCGAAGCGATCAGAAGAACCAGAATGCCAATCAGCAGGGGCGTTTTCCAGTTCGGGCCGGATGGCGGCGGGATGATATAAGTCGGCTGTTGTGGTGTGCTACCCATTGTAGTTTCCTCTCGGAGGCTATGAGACACAGAAGGAACGCAAACGTTCCCGGTCAATGGCTCAATAGACGTGTGTCTCTTCTATTATGTTTCAACCTTGACGTGAACCAGAGTAGAAGTCAAGTTTTTCGCCCTCTCTACACCCCCTCCCGCTTCCGATGCATCCGAATCGCCATTTGATCCTGTGTCGGCTCGCCATTGCACTCCACCGCGAGAACCGTCGCGATCGGATCCGGCGCCACGGCCGGAAGCCCCAGAAAGCGGACGCGAAACTGCTCTTGTTCGAACTTGATTGACTGGCCGGTTCGATACATCTTCGCCGAAATCACCTTCTGCTGCAGTCCTCCTAGCGCGAGCGTTTCGCCCGGCCAGAAATACGCGTGGATAAACAGTGTGTTTCCTTGCCGCGTGAAGTTTGCAAATACCGACCGCTTGACCTGGCAGGGATCGGCCTTGTGAATCAACTCCGCATGGCCGTCCATCCACTTGCCAACGCTAGTGAGAATCTCGATTGAAGGCTCCGGAATGGATCCATCGGCTTTAGGTCCGATATTCAGAAGATAGTTCCCGGTATCGCGCGCGCAGGTGATCAGGTTCCGCACAATCGTCTTCGGAGATTTCCAGTCATCGTCGGCCCGCTGATAACCCCAACTGTCGTTCATCGTCATGCAGGCTTCCCAGGGGGTTTTATAAGCCTGGATGTGCTGCTCAGGAGTGGTGAAGTCTTCCGGAATGCCCGAGCGGTTGTTGATCAGGATATCGGGCTGCAGTTGCCGGACCATCTTGTTCATCTTCACCGATTCCCAGCCTTCCGGAGTGAGGGGCCAGTTCACGTCATACCAGAGCACGTCGACCTTGCCGTAATTGGAACAGAGTTCGCGCACTTGCCCGTGAATGTAATCGACAAATCGCCGGCGGGCGGCTTCATCGGTGGCGCAGCGCGCGCCGTCCGGATGGTGCCAATCCATCAAGGAGTAGTAAAAGCCGAAGCGCATGCCTTCCGAGCGAGCGGCTTCTATGTATTCCGCCACCAGGTCGCGGCCCGCAGCCTGCTTCGGCGCGCAGTAATCCGTCAACTTGGTGTCGAACAGGCAGAATCCCTCGTGGTGTTTGGTGGTCATCACCATGTACTTCATGCCGGCCGCCTTCGCGAGTTTGGCCCAGGCGCGGGCCGCGTGCGGTTTGGGATTGAACTGCTTCGCCAGAAGCTGGTACTCGGCTACCGGTATGCCCTCTTCTTCCATCGCCCACTCATGGCGGCCCAGCACGCTGTAAAGGCCGAAGTGAATAAACATTCCGAAACGGGCTTCATGCCACCATTGCATCCGCCGGTCGCGATCTTCCACCGTCGAAGTTGTCGGCCCGGCGTTGGCTTTGTCCTGTTTTGACTGGGCGGAAGCTGCGGAAGGCAGCAGGGCGGCGGCAGCGCCGGTTGCCTGGAGCAATGTGCGTCGCGACAAAAGCTGTTTCTTCATGAGTTTGTGTAATCATTCTTGCACCGTCGTCTCCAGGCACGCATGTTATACTTTTTTGAGTAGTTCCGCTTCCGGATCGAAGTGTACAGATTCGGCGGTCCCGCCAATCAGAGAAATTCAAGACAGATTATGCCGAAGTTGAAGACACATAAGGGTGCGTCTAAGCGGTTCAAGAAGACCGGTACGGGCAAGGTTGTCCGGCGGCATGCGTTCGCACGTCACATTCTGACCTCGAAAGCGCGTTCCCGAAAGCGCAAGCTGGGTCAGGGCGTCGTTGCAGACGATACCGACCAGGCGAAGTTGCACAGCATGCTCCCTTATTAATTAGAAAATTAGCTGTACCGAGCAGGAGCAGCGCGCCGCACGTGCCTGCCGCCTCTCACAGCGCCTGCGACAGAGCGCATATCAGAAAAAGGAGAAAACGTGCCAAGAGTTAAAAGAGGTACCAACCGGCGGGATTACCGCCACAAGACCCTTCGCCGCGCCAAGGGTTACTTCCTTACGAAATCCAAGCTGAACCGGGCCGCTCAGGAGGCTGTGGAGAAGGCCCTCCGTTACGGCTACATCGGACGCAGGCTGAAGAAGAGGAACTTCCGCTCCTTGTGGATTGTCCGTATCAACGCGGCTTGCCGGATTTCAGATATCTCTTACAGCAAGTTCATCAATGGTCTAAAGCGCGCCGGCATCAACCTGAATCGCAAGGTTCTGGCCGATATCGCCGTCAACGATTCCGCCGGATTCGCTACCCTGGTTCAGAGAGCCAGGTCCGCTCAGCAAACCCAAGTACAGTAACCAGAGGTACCCGCGACACGCATGGACGCAGTGCAAGAAGAAGGCATCGATTCACTCGCCAGCCTGGAGGAGCGCATCACCCGGGCGGTTCAAATGATCAGCACGCTGCGGAACGAGAATTCTCAGTTGCAGCAGCGCGTGAAGGCGGCCGAGGAGCAGTTCGCCTCCGCCAGGTCGGAATTTGATGAGGCGCAGGCTCTTTCGGCGGAGTTTCAGAAGGAGAACGCAGCTCTCGAAGGGAAAGTCGCTCAGCTATCGCAACAGGTGGAAGAGATGCGCGGCGAGCGGAAACAGGTCAAAACGCGGATCGAGAAACTGCTCAACCAGTTGGACCTGCTGAGCGCAAGCTGACAAGTGGCCGCCATGGACGCGCCGGACACATCCAAGCAAATCGTCCGGGTTACTATCTTCAATCAGAGCTACGCCGTTTCCACTTCAGGCGATCCGCGCGATACAGAGGCGCTTGCTCAGGAGATTGATGACCTGATGTCATCGATCGCGCGCCGCGCCGGCAATCTCGATTCAACCCGTACGGCCGTTCTTGCCTGTCTCCATCTGGCCGATCGGCTTCGAACCGCGGAGCGAAAACTGGAGACCTTGCAGCAATCGGTCAATCACAAAACGCGCGACTTCGCCATGCTGCTGGACCAGGCTTTTCTTTCGCCCGAAGGTGATTAGAGCCCGCCGTCAGTCCGCGATTGTTATCGTGGGCCGCGCTTTCTGCTTGGTGGCTTCAGCTCGTTCAATAACAGCCCGGGCTAGCTTCTCAAACGCGGTAACTTGTGGGTTAGGCACTTGCAGCGTGGCAATAGGAGTGCCTGCATCGCCCATCTCGCGCGTTTTCGGATCGAGCGGAATCTCCGCGAGCAGCGGAACTTTCATCAGCTCGGCCGTTCTGGCGCCCCCGCCCTTGCCAAAAACGTATAGTTTTTCGCCGTTGTGCTCCAGATAGCTCATGTTCTCCACGATCCCCAGCACTTGTTCGCGCACCTGCTCGAACATGTTCACCGCTTTCCTGGCGTCCTCGAGCGCTACGTCCGAAGGTGTTGTCACAACGACGGCGCCGGTGAGCGGGGTGGTTTGGATCAGCGTAAGCTGAACGTCGCCAGTGCCTGGAGGTAGATCGATCACCAGATAATCGAGCGTTCCCCAATCTACATTGCGTAGAAATTGCTGGATCACGCTGTTCAGCATGGGCCCGCGCCAGACCAGCGGCTTGTCCCCGGGATTCAGCAGCGCCATGGACATCAGTCGTACGCCGTGTGTTTCAATCGGCTGAATGCGCTGGCCGATCGCATGAGGCGTTTGCCGGACACCCATCATCAGCGGCACGTTCGGTCCATAAACGTCCGCATCCATCAGCCCAACTGCGTAGCCGAGCTTGGCAAGTGTGATGGCGAGATTTACCGCAACGGTGCTCTTTCCGACTCCGCCCTTTCCGGATCCAACGGCAACAATGTTCTGGACGCCGGGAATCGGCAGCTTCGGCTGCTCGCCGGGAGCATGGGGGCCCATAAACTCAAGCTAACACCAGGCTCGCTTGCGCCTTGAGATCGAACCCTGAGAATTCCCGCCTTTGAAATTTTGGGAAAGCCGCGGCGGCAATCATCGCCGCGTTATCGGTGGAAAGACCGGGGGACGGGAAGAAGAAGTTCAAGTCTTTGGCCCGGGCCGCCTGGGTCCGCAGCCCCTGATTACACGCCACGCCCCCCGCGACGATTACCGACTCCGCTCCGATCTGTTCCGCCGACAGGACGGCCCGCCGCAACAATTCTTCTATTACGGTAAATTGAAAACTCGCCAGCAGATCGAGGGTCTGGCTCGGAGTTGTGGCGAGCCAGTCTTCGAATGCGGGATTGACAAGCTGTTTCCGCGCCGCGATCTCTTCGGAAAGATCATGCTGTTCCGTCCAGCGCAGAACAGCCGTTTTCAAGCCGCTAAAGCTGAAGTCGAGCTCGTTGCCTTTCATCTTCGCGAGCGTAAATTTAACGCCGCGAGGGTTTCCGTATGCCGCCAGCCGGTCGATGATCGGGCCGCCTGGATAGCCGTATCCCAGAAGCTTCGCAACCTTATCGTAGGCTTCGCCCGCCGCATCGTCGCGTGTCTTGCCAAGCAGCCGGTACTCGCCCAATCCTCGAACTTCGAACAAGTGCGTGTGCCCTCCGCTGACCACCAGTGCCAGGGCAGGGAAGGCAAGGTCTGGATTATCAAGCAGAACGGAATGGATGTGGCCTTCTACGTGGTTCACGGCGACGAGCGGCAGTTGTTGCGCGAAACACAGAGCCTTCGCGTAAGTGACGCCAACCAGCAGTGAGCCGACCAGGCCGGGACCCGCGGTTACCGCAATCGCGTTCAATTGGTCTAATGTGATCTCAGCTAACGCGAGAGCTTGCCGCACAACCGGAACAATCGCGCGCAAATGTTCACGTGAAGCCAGTTCGGGAACGACGCCACCATACTTTGCGTGCGTAGCCAGTTGGGAAGCCACGATGCTCGAACGGATTTCGCGGCCGCTCTCGACCACTGCGGCGGCGGTTTCATCGCAGGAGCTTTCGATTCCTAAAATAAGGGTTTGCAAGTCTCTGACTTTTATTATGAGTTGCCGGAAGAATTAATCGCCCAGGAACCGCTTCCCGAACGCAGTGCTTCCAGGATGCTGGTTGTTTCGCGCGAGAAGCAATCGTTCCGGGATGACATGTTTCGCAATTTCGGCGGTTATATTCGTCCGGGCGATTGCCTCGTCTTGAACAACACTCGTGTTTTCCCGGCCCGCCTCCACGGCCGCCGCAACACGGATTCGGGTGCGGAAGTGGAAGTCTTCCTGGTTCGGGCGCTGGACGAGCAAGAGATCACCTGGAACGCTCTCGTACGACCGGGAAAGCGTGTTCGAGTTGGCGATCGAATCCTGTTTGACCCGAAGCTGAGAGCCGAGGTATTGGAACAAGGAAACTACGGCGAACGTACGATTCGGTTTCAAGCCGCAAGTCCTGTCAGGGAACTGCTGGAGACTCTCGGTGAAACACCACTTCCGCCTTATATTCATCGTGCCCCAAGCGCCGGCGATCGCGAGCGGTATCAAACCGTATTCGCCGCGCGCCGGGGATCGGTTGCCGCCCCTACCGCGGGTCTGCATTTCACATCGGAAATGTTGGAACGCTGCCGTGCTGCCGGCGCGGAGATTGCGTATGTAACGTTGCACGTCGGGCTTGGAACTTTTGCGCCATTACGAAGCGAGGACCTCGCCGGCATCCGTTTGCACGAAGAGCGTTTTGAAATCGATGACGTGGAGGCTGAGACCATGCGCCGGGCGAAGCGGCGGGTGTGTGTCGGAACGACCAGTGTGCGATGCATCGAAACCGCGCTACGCAGGGGCGGGCTGAAGGCAATGGCGGGTGAAACGGATCTTTTCATTCAACCCGGCTTCCCCTTTGCGGCGACAGGCGCGCTGCTTACCAACTTCCATCTGCCACGATCGAGTTTACTGATGCTGGTGTGCGCTTTTGCGGGTACCGATCTTGCGCTCGCCGCCTATCGCCACGCCGTTTCGGAGCGCTACCGGTTCTTTTCGTACGGCGATTGCATGCTCATCGAGTAGCAAAGTGCTGCTGGTAAGCCAGCAATCCGTCTTCGACATACTTTTCGAGGGCTCTCCAACCATCCTGAACCGATCGGGGATCGCAAAGGAGGCGCCGGCCCACGCGGGCAATGTCGAGAACATCATCGACGTTTGCTTTCCAATCTCGGGGCGCCCAATCGATTGCGTCCGACACGACCGAAGAAACTCCCTCGGCAACGCCATCCGCGGTGACCATGTTGAACGATTCCGTGTAGCTCGGTTGAAGCAGCAGGTGCATGTGCGCGACCGTTTTCCGGAAGCTGGGCCAGGATTGCCAGCCGTTCATTTTAAGTTCGACACCGGGTAAGCCGTTCAGCATTTCCCGGACAGCGCCGAGGATGGTTTCACCTCCGCCTTCAGCGCGTCCGGCCGAGAGCCAAAGCTCAAGAGGAACCCGCAGGGAGTGCGCAATTTCAAGCGCCGCTCCGGCAGCGCTCATGAGATTCTTCAGCGGCCGGGTTGCTCCGAAGACACCGATTCGCAATGTGCCGCTCTCGAATGGCCGGCGGGGGACCGGTTCGCGATTCAGGCAGTACAGATTCGGCAGATAGACGCATTCCGCTCCAAACGCCGATTTCACCCAATAGCAGAAGCGGCGGCTGTTGCCGGCCAGCCGTATGTTATGCGTGCCCATCTCGAGTTCCATGACTTCCCGCATCAGCTTCACGCCATTGCGATCGGCTTGGAGGAAACCCACATTTGAATGGCAGTTCACAGCAAACGTCGTTTCGGGGAAATCGTTGGCAAGCGCATGCAGTTCCACGGCGGGAATCCAGGGCGCGGAGATAATAACGTGCTCCGCGGGAAAGATGCCCAACTTCTTGCGCAGATCGCTTGCGCTGAGGATCGGCCAAACATCGGCTCTGATGCCGGAGCGGCGGAGCACCTTAGCGGTGTTGATAGCGGCTACACCAAGGCCGATATGGCTGATGTTCCGGTTTGCGGCAAAATTCTTGTAAGCAAGCACTACGCTCACGAGTCGGGCCTCCTAAATCATGCGATCTACGCAATCGTCAATTCAGGATTTCTGAACGGGTGTGCCACTATGTTCAAAGCCGGCATCTAAGCCGCTGATTCGGACCGAGAAAGAATTTTTGGGTAATGTGTGATGACAAAACAGGATCGGCGGGACGCAAGCAGATTCTGGTCCTCGGTAGTTTGAATATCGATCTGGTGCAGCGTGTCCCCCGCATACCGAGGCCGGGAGAGACGCTCAAGGGCGAGAGCTTGCAAATTTACGCGGGCGGTAAGGGCGCAAACCAAGCCTGCGCGGCGGCTCTGTTAGGCGGTAACGCGGGGCTTGCGGGCATGCTCGGAAGGGATACGTTTGCTCAGCGGCTCTTGGACGAACTGGAGCGCGCTGGGGTGAATTCGACGGCGGTTGGACGGGCGGGCGCCGCATCGGGAACTGCAACAATTTTCGTCCTGCCGAACGGCGAGAACAGCATCGTAATTTCGCCTGGAGCGAACGCCGAGGTCTCGGAATCGTTTGCCTTGCAGACTGTCGACAGCCTTGAGACCGGCGACTATCTGCTCTGCCAACTGGAAACTCCCATTGATGCGGTAGCAGCGGCAATGAAAGCCGCTTACGAAAAGGGAGTGGTCACGATTCTTGATCCTGCGCCCGCGCACGATTTACCGGATGAGCTGTTTCGATCCACAAGTATTTTGACGCCGAATCAAACCGAAGCCGGATTTTTGATCGGCTCCACTGAGCCGGTGGAAACCATGCAAGATGCCGGGCGTGCTGCGCGGACGCTGCAGGCTCGCGGAGCCGCGACTGTCGTGGTCAAGATGGGTGAGCAAGGTTGCTTTGTAGCGAACGGCACGGATACGAAAGAAATTTCGGGTTTTTGTGTTCAAGCCGTCGACACGACTGCCGCGGGAGATACATTCAATGCCGCCCTTGCCGTCGGCTTAGCGGAAGGGTCGGCGCTGTTTGCAGCCATTCGGTTTGCACAGGCCGCCGCCGCGCTATCGGTGACCAGGCCCGGCGCGATTCCTTCCATGCCACGGCGCTCCGAAGTAGAAGCGTTTCTCGCATCCTGCGATTCGCGAGCTTGAATAGACATGTTTACCGTTCATACGTCCGGAGTCGCAATTCTCCTCTGCATCGTCACCATGGTCGGTTGGGGATCGTGGGCCAATACGCAGAAGCTCGCCGGAAAAGAGCGCTGGCCATTTGAGCTGTTTTATTGGGACTACGCAATCGGGGTTGCCCTCACCGGCTTTGTGTTCTGCCTGACCCTGGGGTCGTTCGGCTCGGCTGGAACGCCGGCCTTTACGAATCTTGGAACGGCTTCTGCCAGCGTTGAATGGCAGGCTATTGGCAGCGGTGCATTGTTCAACCTGGCGAACATTCTTCTGGTTGCTGCGATCGATGCGGCGGGCATGGCAGTTGCCTTTCCTGTGGGGATCGGCCTGGCGCTCATCATCGGTACCGCCGCGAGCTACATCCAGACCCCGAAAGGCAATGCCGCCCTGATTGCCTGCGGTGTGTGCTTGATTCTGATCGCCATGATTGTTTCCGCCATTGCTCACAGGCGCGTTGCAAAAGGCCTTGAATCACGAAGGAGTTCCGGGCTGCTATTCGCCATCGTCGCGGGGCTTCTGATGGGCTTTTTCTATCCGCAATTGATGCGGGCCATTTCTCCGGGATTCAATTCTCAGCCGATACTGCCGGGAATGCTCACGCCCTACACGGCGCTCCTGTTCTTCGGTATCGGCGTACTGATCAGCAGCATCCCGATTAACTTCTGGTTCATGCGCTCGCGAGGCTCACGGTTCTCCGATTACCTGCGTGCCCGGCCGGGGCTTCACCTGACCGGCATCCTGGGTGGCGTGATCTGGATGGTCGCCCTGAGCCTGAACGTGATCGCTTCCGGCGTTGCCGGACCGGCAATCTCGTACGCGCTCGGTCAGGGAGCCACGCTGATTGCTGCGTTGTGGGGCGTCTTCGTCTGGCGCGAATTTCGAAACGCGCCCGCCGGGACCAATCGCCTGATTACGATCATGTTGATCGCCTACGCGCTCGGAATTGTGCTCATCGGACTGGCCACTCTTTAGCTTCTGTTTAACATGGGTGATGGTAACCCGCTCGCCCAGAGTCGCAGCGGCGCCAACAGAGGATCACAGCAAATTATGTCTATCAGTCGTCGTCGTTTCCTGCAGAGTACCGGGGTTGCGGCCTCCGCGCTCGCCATGACCGAAGGGTCGGCCGCTGCGCAAGCGCCAGCCAAGCCGGTCTCAGCCAACGACCGCGTCCAAATCGGATGTATCGGCTTCGGCATCATGGGCCAGGGAGATATGAAAACCGAAGCGAGCCTGCCTGGGGTCGAAATCGTCGCTGTCTCCGATGTCTACGACGGCCGCCGGACGCTCGCGCAGGAACGCTACGGCAAGCATGTTTTCACAACCCGCGATTATCGCGAACTGCTTGCCCGCCGGGATGTCGATGCCGTGATCATCGCGACACCGGATCACTGGCACGCCCGCATCGCCACCGACGCTCTCCACGCCGGCAAAGATGTGTATTGCCAAAAACCCATGGTGCGCGAAGTGCCTGATGGCCACATGGTTATCGAAGCGCAAAAAAAGACAGGGCGCATTCTTCAGGTCGGCAGCCAGCGCGTGAGTTCTATCCTCTACGCCAAAGCCAAGGAACTCGTCAAGAGCGGCATGATCGGTCAGATTCATTTGATCGAAGCCTACATCAACCGCAATTCTTCCCTGGGCGCGTGGCAATACACGATTCCGCCCGATGCCTCCCCCGAAACGATCGATTGGGACCAGTTCCTCGGCAGCGCGCCCAAGATCCCCTTCGAACCTATTCGCCTCTTCCGCTGGCGAAATTATCGAGCCTACGGAACGGGCATCCCCGGCGACCTCTTCGTCCACCTCTTCACGGGGATTCACTTTGTAATGGACAGCGTTGGCCCGCAGCGCATCGCAGCTACCGGCGGCCTTTACTATTGGAAAGATGGCCGCGACGTGCCGGATCTTATGACCGGTTTGTACGACTACCCGGAAACTTCATCACATCCGGGCTTTCAGATCAACTTCAGCGTGAACTTCGAAGCCGGCAGCGGCGAGGGCGAGGATTCGCAAGCTTTCCGCTTCATCGGCACCGAGGGCGTGCTAAATCTTTCGGTCGGTAACTCGCTCTCTATTTCGAAGCGCCCACGCGAACTCGATCCCGGAACCACGGCGGGAACCTTCTCGAAAAAGATTCAGGAGCAAATCCTCGCCGAGCACAGCGCGAAATATCCGCCGCGTCCCGAAACGGCCGCTTCCTTGCCGCTCGATACGGTTGAAACCTTCCCGCTCCCCAGAGGCTACTCCGAGCAGGTGGCCCACCATCAGACCTTCCAGGACGCGATTCGCACGCGAACCCCAGTCGTGGAAGATGCCGTCTTCGGCCTTCGCGCCGCCGGTCCCGCGCTCATGTCGAACGTATCCTACTTCGAGCGCCGCATGGTTTCCTGGGACCCGGTGAACATGCGGATGCTGTAGCCGGGACGGCGCGACGACCGTTGACTCCCGCCTACGGCGCCGGGAGTATCTCGCAAATGGTCACGTTAAAGCGATCTGTCGTGGGCGCCGTATCGTTGATGATGACAGTAGTCCCGCTCAAAGGAGTCGGAGCGTTCTGCATTTGCGCCCAATAGGTATCGCCCGTAGCGGCCAAGTACTGATGCACCAGGCTCTGGCCAGTGCCGGGCGTCCGTCCGATGTTGTTGTCGTAGTCGTTGCCAACCCCGAAAACCCAGGACCCGTTTCGGGTTGTCACCAGGCTCGCCGTAGGTGCTCCTGTCCTCGCGTTTCCTGTTCCGGTTGCTCCAATTGCTCCCGAGCCGTTCGTTCCGGATGGGTCAACGCCCGTAAAGCTGACCACAGTCATCGAAGAGATCACGCTTTTGGACAAAGTTGCCGTTACAGAAAGCTTATTCAACGGCGAAGTCGCGAACGCTCGCCAGATCTCGGCTGTGCCGCTCTGGACATTTGTCCGCTTTACCAAAACCCAAGTCAGCCCGGTGCTGGTGATCTTTGAAACGATCGTGTTTGTTCCACTCTTAAAGTCGGCCCCGATGAACGCCAGCAGCAGTTCGTTGGCGGAAGTCGTAGATACCGGCACGGCGACGGTCGTGCTTGCCGTTGTCCGATCGATGGATGCCTGGGTGTCGATCGCCAGCCCCGCAGGCGCTGCGGCGGCCGTGAATACCACACCGGTCACGTTTCCATTCGTGATGGTAACGGATTGATTCGCCGGCGTGAACGTCAGCCCTGCCTTGCTTGGAGTGATCTTGTAAGTTCCGGCGAGGAGTCCCGAGAAAGTAAAGTTGCCGGACGCATCGCTCTGCGTTGTTCCGCTTCCCGCCCCGCTCAGGGTAAGCGTTACGTTGTTACCAAGAGAGGCCGGCGTGATGGTGCCGGAGATGCTCCAGGTCGGAGGCGCAACCGCAGTGAAATTGATTCCCCCCACATTCGTGCCATTGACAACGACGGTTTGATTCGAAGGAGTGAACGTGACGCCGCCGCTAAGGGACGGGGTCACAGTATACGTGCCGTTGACAACTTGTGGAAAGCTGTAGTTGCCTGATGCGTCTGCCTTCACGGTTGCATTCGTTCCGGATTCTCCGGAGGGAGTTAAGGTCATGGTTGCTCCCGCAGCGCCGGCATTTCCGGAAACGCTGAACGTGGGGATGGCAGTTCCGGAGAAGTTGATAGCTGTTACATTGGCTCCATTCACGGTTATCTGCTGGCTGGTAGGAGCAAAGGTAAAGCTGGAGCTATTAGGCGTCACCGTATAGGTGCCGTTAGTCAATCCCGAGAACATATAGCTGCCGGAGCCGTCGACGCTTGTGCTCGCGCTCGAAGTGCCGCTCAAGTTCATGGTGGTCGCGGCGCCCGCGCTTGCTGGCGTGATCGTTCCTGAAATGCTCCAGGTGGGCGCTGTGGCAGGCAGGATCTCGCAGATCGCCAGATTGTACCGGTCGCTACTAGGCGCTGTGTCGTTCAGGGTCACGGTGGTTCCGCTTAGTCCGGTTTCGGAGTTTTCCATTTGCATCCAATAGGTATCGCCTGAAACGGACAAATATTGATGGAAAACGGTTTGTCCTGCACCCGGTGTACGCATGATGGCGTTGTCATAGTCGTTGCCGACACCAAAGACCCAGGCTCCGTTCCGCGTGGTCACAAGGTGGGCGGTAGGAGCCCCAGAAGCCGAGTGGCCGGTTGCAGTCGCACCAATTGCGCCCGATCCATTCGTTCCAGACGTATCGATTCCCGTGAACGTTCTGATCGCCATCGATGCAACAACGCTTTGGGAGAGTGTGGCCGTCACAGTAACGTTGCTGAGGCGCGAGGGCGCAAATGCGCGCCAAATCTCGGAACTTCCGCTTTCGGTGTTCGAACGCACGACCAATACCCAGGTGAGCCCCGCTCCGGTGACGTTTGTCACCGTTGTGTTGGAGCCGCCCAGGAAATCCGTGGATATAAAGGCCAGCAACAATTCATTCCCCGCGGTCGTTGAAAACGACGGGCTCGCAATAGTTGTACTGGCAGCTGTTGCATCTTGGGCGGTTGTTCCGTCGATTGAAATCGTTTGTCCAGGAACCGTCACTGTCACGCCCGCACCGGGGCTTTCGACATTTCCGCTATCGTCGATGGCCCTACTCTTCAGAGTGGCTGAGCCGGAGGCCAAAGCCGTCCAGGTGTACGTCCAATCATCCCGGCCTGTGGCGCGATCCCAGGTCTTCCCCCCGTCTACCGACACTTCAACCGCGGCCACGGCACCCCCGCCCATATCTGTCGCCGTGCCCGTAATCGTAACCAGGCTTCCGAATTCAACCGTGGATCCCGCCAGCGGCGAAGTGATTGTGGAAGTAGGCGGCGTAATGTCTGTTGATTGGATCGCAGGCGATAGCCCGGCCTGCCGGCTCCCGGGCTGAACGCCCATATCCGCCAGAAGATTCAGCGTTGCCTGCTGCATCCGAACGTCAGGCGGCGAGTTGCCGCCGTCGTGATCGCTGTCGAGGCCCCAGGACCATTGCACGGTGCCTGCGCCGAACACGAGCGCCCCGCTGGGCGCCCGGTACATCGTCAGATGGTGCGTTGCCGTCCCGGCGCCGTATGTCCCTCCGTAGTCAAGTAACAGATCCGTGGTCAGATTGTAAGTCGCGGTCGATAGATCGACCAATCCAGGCGGCCGGAATCCGTTATCGGCATCTACGTCCCACTCGTAGCCGAGCGTTCCTGCAGGCAAAACCGCGGTTTGGCCGCT
>JAICXK010000234.1 GCA_025980435.1 Bryobacteraceae bacterium | reverse complement strand
TAGACGCGGCGGCAATCGCACGGCAGCGGGCGTCGCCATCAATAAGCGGTAATTGCTCAACCGGCAGGTCGAGCTTGAGAGCATCGACCAGGAGATAATCGGGCCGAATCGGGAGGGCTTCGACGGCGCGCCGCATCGCAAGCCGCGATGCCTGGTAAATGTTGATCTGGTCGATCTCAAAAGCGTCGGAACCTCCCAAAGCCCAGCAGACCGCACGCGTCCTAATTTGTGCCGCGAGTTTTTCGCGCTGCGGCGCATCGATGATTTTGCTGTCGCACAGACCGCGAATGGGGCGGTCCGGATCCAGCATGACCGCGGCCGCGAAGACCGGGCCAAAAAGGCAGCCCCGGCCGACCTCATCGACGCCGGCAACACGCAGAAAGCCGCGCTCGCGAGCTTCGCGCTCGTAAGAGCTAAGACAACGGATGTGCCGCGGCTGAACGTTCCCGGAGGAACTCCTGGCGCGCCCGCATTGGATATTAGCGCCTTTTGCCACCGCTGCTGAAGAACCAGCTAGTCACGTTCGCGCAGACGGGCCGCTTTGCCACGGAGATTGCGCAAGTAATACAGTTTGGCGCGTCGGACCCTGCCTGTGCGCACTAGATCGATGTGATCGATAACAGGGGCATGTATCGGGAAAATGCGCTCGACGCCGTGGCCGAAACTGACTTTCCGGACCGTAATCGTCTCGCCCATGCCGGTGTTCTTGCGGGCAATTACGGTGCCTTCGAAGGCCTGCAAACGCTCCTTCTCACCTTCTCGGATCCTGACGTGCACGCGAATCGTGTCGCCCGGGCGGAACTCCGGGTGCGGCGTGGCGCGCGCGTTTTTGCTGATGAACTTGCTAACAAGTGCGTTTTGCATGGTCTGGTTCTACTTTCGTATCGGGGCTACCGGCTAAATCGGGCCGGAGCCGCTGTGTTTTCTCGCGCGACGCCGCCCGGCGCCAGCGCTTGATCTCCTCGTGATTCCCGCCCAACAGCACTTCGGGCACTTTCCAGCCGCGGAACTCCGCCGGTCTAGTGTACTGCGGACAATCCAATAAATTCTCGTCTCCCTCGCTAAAACTCTCGTTCCGCGAGGATCCTTCATTACCAAGCACGCCCGGAAGCAGCCGGGCCACTGTATCGACCACTACCGCGGCAGCCAATTCGCCGCCGCTTAGAACAAAATCGCCGATCGACAACTCATCGTCCGCGAGATGCTCAGCGACTCTCTCATCGACTCCTTCGTAGCGGCCGCACACCAAGAGCAGGTCATCCAGGGCCGCAAAATCACGCGCTACACGCTGGGTGAAGCGCCTGCCTTGCGCCGAAAGCAGGACCACCTTCTGCCGCACGCTCCGCTGGGGTAGAATCGCTTCGACCGCTTCGAATAAAGGCTGCGGCTTCAGCAGCATCCCTTCGCCTCCCCCGAATGGTCGGTCGTCTACACTTCGATGACGATCGTATGTCCAGTGTCTCAAATCGTGGATCTGAACTTCCACGAGTCCGGCGAGTTTCGCCCTGTGGAGGACACCATGATCGAAGGGGCCGGAGAAAAATTCCGGAAAAATCGTGACGATGTGAAACCGCATGGACGCCTAAATCTCCAGCAACCCTTCCGGCACGTCAACGCGAATGGTCCGCTCGGACAGATTCACATCGCACAGCGCCTTTCCGAACGGGATCAGCACGTCACGCCCATTTACGACTACTTCCATCAACAACGACCCGCCGTATTGCTGCCATCCTGTCACGATGCCGAGGAAATCGCCGCTGGCGCGATTCAATACCGAGCAGCCAACGAGATCGGACTGAAAGAGGCCGCCATCCGGTAAGCAGCCACGCTCGGCCTGAAAAACCCAAAGATCGGCCCCGCGAAAGCGCTCGGCATCGTCGATAGAATCAACACCGGCGAATTTCAGAACCCAATCGTCTTTGTGCGGCCAAGCCGCGGTAATCTCAATCGGCACGTTCGAACCATCAATCAAAGCGGCCTGGGCTGACTTAAGCTGCTCGAGCCGGCCGGGAACGTCGGTTTGCGATCTGGCCAACACCTCACCGCGATTACCTCGAGGGCGGAGAATTTCCGCCAGGACGATTTTCTCGCGATCCACCGCAACCCGAACTATTCGAGAATCTCGAGTGAGAACCGGCGGTTCAATTTCGTGCCGACAGCGCCGAGCAGAGTCCGGATGGAGCGGGCAGTGCGGCCCTGCTTGCCAATCACTTTTCCGAGGTCGCCCTCCGCCACGCGCAATTCGAAGACGGTGGCGTGCTCGCCGGCAATTTCGGTTACTACTACGCCGCCGGGCGCATCGACCAGAGCCTTAGCTATTTCTTCTACCAGCGTCTTCACGCCGTTGCTGTCGTTCATGTTTTTGTCTAATATCGAGGCACCGTACTCAGAAGCAGACTGCACGAAAAGCGTGTTTCAGCGGCTACGCAGGGACCTGCTCCGCAGCGGGAGCCGATTTGAGTAGCCGGTTGACGGTAGCGGACGGTTGCGCTCCGTTTTTCATCCAGTACTCGATACGCTCGCGGTTCAATTCAATCTGGGCGGGCTTAGCGACGGGATTATAGTGACCGACCACTTCGACCGAACGACTATTGCGAGCCCGCTCGCACTCAATGACAACCACGCGATAGGTGGGTTTTTTCTTGGCGCCAAACCGCGCCAGGCGAATTGCTAACATCGTAACCTTTTCTTTTTTATATTGTTACAAACTCGTCCATGAAGGGCGGCCTGGAACGCGAACGACTTTAGAACCCAGGTAGACCGGGCAGTTTCATTTTGGCCAGTTTCTTGCCCAGCAGTCCTCCCTGGCTGGTGAAGCTCTTCATCATTTTACGGGTCTGGGCATATTGCTTAAGAAGATTGTTCACATCCTGCACGCTGGTTCCGCTGCCTTTGGCAATCCGCCGGCGGCGGGAGCCATTGATAATCATATGGTTCCGGCGCTCTTTCGGCGTCATGGAATCAATGATGCAGACGACGCGGTCAATCTCCTTCTCATCGATTTTTGTATCCTTCAGGTCCTTAAGCGGCCCGATCTTCGGCATCATCTCAAGCAGGCCGCCGAGCGAGCCAAGCTTGCGCACGGTCTTGATCTGGTCGCGGAAATCCTCCAGCGTGAAATCATCCCCGAGAAGCTTCTCTTGCATCTTCTCGGCCGTTTTCTCGTCTATCGTTTCCTGGACCTTATCGATAAGCGAAAGCACGTCGCCCATGCCAAGGATGCGGGAGGCGACGCGATCCGGAAAGAACGCTTCAAGGGCATCGGTTTTCTCTCCCACCCCGACGAATTTGAGCGGCTGGCCCGTGATGGAACGAATCGACAGCGCGGCCCCTCCACGCGCGTCGCCATCCATTTTCGTAAGAATGACGCCGGTTATTCCGAGCCGCTTATGAAACTCATCGGCCGATTTGACAGCATCCTGTCCGGTCATCGCATCGGCGACGAAAAGGATTTCAGTGGGGTTGAGGGACTCTTTCAGTTCGCTCAGCTCCTGCATGAGCTGGTCATCGATGTGCTGGCGGCCGGCGGTATCGACGAGCAGAACGTCGCGACCGGCCTGGATCGATTCGCGGCGCGCGGAACGAGCGAGTTCCAGCGGCTTCGTTTCGTTTGCCTCACCTTCATAGATAGGCGTACCGACGTTCTTTGCCAGAATGCTGAGCTGATGGCGCGCCGCCGGACGATAAACGTCCACCGATACAAGCTGCGGCTTATTACCTTCTTTCGTCAGGAAGCGGGCGAGCTTTGCGGCGCTGGTCGTCTTGCCGGAACCTTGCAGGCCAACAATAAGGACAACTGTCGGCGGCTCATTTGCAAAGCGTAACCGGGAGGCATGGCTGCCGAGCATCTTTATGAGCTCGTCACGGACAATTTTAATAACCTGCTGGCCGGGCGAAAGCGCAGTGAGAACGTCTTCGCCCATCGCCTTCTCCTTCACCTGCTCTATGAACTGTTTGACAACCTTAAAGTGAACATCCGCCTCAAGCAGAGCCACGCGAATTTCGCGGAGCGCCTCCTCCATGTTGGCGGCGGTCAGCTTCCCTTCCCCGCGAAGATTTTTGAAGATCCGCTGCAGCTTTTCGGACAGATTGTCGAACATTGTTTTAAGGATTCTGGGTCAGCAGGAGTGCTGAGGCGGAGTTCTACCCGGGACCGAGAACAGCGCTTTAGGTTCAGTATAGCGGATAGAGGGTAGCGCCTCCGTTTGGCGGCCTTCAGAATTCAGTGAGATATTGGCAAGCGGCGTGCGGCTACTTTATTGTTAAAAAGCGCTCCCCATGTATACGATTAGGAGATGAGGGATTAGAAACGGGCGCGGGAAAAAGCTGGAACTGAGACCGACCTGCGAGAATCCAACGTAGCGAGCTATGCAAGGCCCGACCAAAAAGCTTACGGCTCAACCGAATATGCCGCCATCGACCAACCCGAAGTATTCGGGAACTTTGGTCCGTTCGTCGCTCTTCAAATATTACATTCACGATAGCCTG
Organism: Bryobacteraceae bacterium; assembly: GCA_025980435.1. Taxonomy (GTDB): domain Bacteria; phylum Acidobacteriota; class Terriglobia; order Bryobacterales; family Bryobacteraceae; genus Bog-105. The sequence continues at coordinate 3,641 of JAICXK010000234.1, read as the reverse complement.
GACGCCTGCCGCCTGGAACTGATAGGTGAATTCACAGAAGCGGAAATAGCCGAGTTAAGCGGCTGTTGGCGAACCGCACGCACAACCCTGGGAACGCGGAAACTGGTTTTGGATCTGCGGGGGATCAGGGCGGTCGACGATGCCGCGAAGCAGTGGCTCGCCGGAATGGGGCAAGAAGGTGCGATCTACATGCCTGAAGCGTTTCTCAGGAATGCTCTTGCGGATCACACACCGGAGACGAAAGCGCCGCGCCTCACATTTTTTGGCAAGCTGATTGCGGCGCTGCGGGGCGTACGCGTAGCCGCGACCGAATAAGGCAATTACTCTACACGAGCACGGTAAATGCGGATTCCGTCCGGGTGACTGGCCGGTAAGCGGTGTCGCGCTCCACCGGCTCACGACCCGCTTCTCTTATGAGCCGCAGCAAGTCCTGGCGGCGCAGATGCTGGGCTGTGGTGGCTCCGGCGTCGTGATAGATCTTCTCCTCCACAACGGTTCCATCAATGTCGTTCGCGCCAAAACGCTGCGCGATTTGCGCGACGCTCGGCGTCATCATGATCCAATACGCCTTTATGTGCGGGATGTTGTCGAGCATCAGGCGCGAAACCGCAATTTGTTTCAGATCGTTAAACCCGCTGGTTTTCGGCAAATGTCCGAGGGCCGTATGATCGGGATGAAACGCAAGCGGAATGTAGGTCACGAAACCATGTGTTTCGTCCTGGAGCGTGCGCAATTTCACCAGGTGATCGGAAAGATCTTCCGGTGCCTCCAGGTGGCCGTAGAGCATCGTGCAGTTGCTCCTCAGTCCAATCCGGTGGGCGATCCGCGCGGTTTCCAGCCACTGCCGGCCGTCGATCTTGTGATCGCAGATAATTCTGCGGACGCGCTCGGAGAAGATTTCGGCTCCTCCTCCCGGCATGGAGTCAATGCCGGCGGCTTTCAGGCGTTCGAGAGTTTCCCGAACGGAAATCTTGGCCCGCTTTGCAAGGTAGGCGATTTCGACCATGGTGAAAGCCTTCAGGTGAACGCCCGGATAGCGATCCTTCAGACCGGAAATCATCTCGCAGAACCAATCGAGCGTCAGTTCGGGGTGGAGGCCGCCGACAATGTGGAATTCGGTGACCGCCTCCGCGTACCCCTTTCCCGCGACTTCCCAGACCTGTTCCAGTGACATGGTATAGGCGTGCGGGTCTTTGGCCTTCTTGCCAAAGGCGCACAGCCGGCAGCTTGCAACGCACACGTCAGTGGGATTGATATGGCGGTTGACATTGAAATAGGTTGTATCGCCGTGCATCCGCTCGCGAACCAAGTTTGCCATGTAGCCCAGGGCGAGAATGTCGGGACTGCGAAACATAGCCACGCCGTCTTCATAGGACAGCCGCTCTTCCGCCAATACCTTTTCGAGGATCGATTTCAGACGCGAATCTTCAATGACGGGGTGATTGTTCTGGAGTGAGGAAAAAGTGCTCATTGCAGTGGCAGATAGCGACGGTGGAGCAGAATATCAGCCGCCCAGAACGCAAAGAAGAGCAAGCTGACATAACCATTGACAGTAAAAAATGCAGCGTTCACACGCGAAAAATCGTGGGGAGTTACCAGGCGGTGCTCGTATAGTAAGAGCGCGACTACGGCCGCAATACCCAGCCAGCTAAGGGCCGCCAAATGGAACACGATCACAAGCGCTACCAGGCATACGATCATCGCCAGGTGCAGCGCACGCGCAATACGCAGGGCGCCCGCGAGTCCAAAGCGGCGCGGAATACTGCACAACCCTTCGCGGCAATCGAACTCGAAGTCCTGGCAGGCATAGATCACGTCGAAACCCGCGGTCCAGAACATAACCGCAGCGGTCAACCACAGGACGCGAGGATCGAGTGAGCCACGCATTGCGATCCAGGCAGCGGCCGGAGCCATGCCCAGACAGAAGCCCAGGATTAAATGCGAAAAAAGCGTGAAGCGCTTCGAAAAGGAATAAAAGAAGAGAATAGCCAGCACGAATGGCGCTAAGGCAAAACATAAGGGCCCGAGTTGGCGGGCGGCCCAGACGAAAACAAGTGACGAGACGAGCGTAAAGCCCCAGGCGAATCCAGAGGAAAGAAGCCCCGCTGGAAGATGGCGATTCGCGGTGCGGCGGTTGCGAGCGTCAAGATCCGCGTCCAGGATACGGTTGAAGGCCATGGCGGCGGAGCGGGCCGAGACCATGGCAACAACAATCCAAAGAAAGCGCCAGCCAAGCCTGGGGATCTGAAACCCGGCGCCGCGCCAGGCCAGAAGCGCGCCGGTTAAGGCGAACGGCAGCGCAAACACGGAATGCTCAAACTTGATCATTTCAAGCGTAAGGCGCAAGCGTGTCAAAAAGCGCGGCACGTTACCATTTTAGGGCGAGGCCAAGCTCGCCCGCCGCGCGATTATGGACATTCAGCAACTTGAACAGCTTCTCGAGGGAGTACGCGACGGCCGGACCGACATCGAATCGGCCATGCGAGCGCTCCGGCACCTGCCGTTCGAGGACCTGGGCTTCGCAAAAGTGGATCATCATCGCGCCATGCGGCACGGCATGCCGGAAGTGATTTTGGGCCAAGGTAAAACGGCGGATCAGGTGGCCGGTATCGCTTCCGCTCTCCTGGCAAAATCGCGAAATTTGCTGCTGACGCGGGCTACGGAAGAAATGGCGGCCCGCATCGCGGAGCTGGTTTCCGAGGCGGAGTATTTCCCGGCTTCCGGGGTGGTTCGCGTGTGGCGCGATCGAACGATTTCCGGCAAAGGGACGATTGCCGCGGTCTGCGCCGGAACGAGCGATCTCCCGGTTCTGGAAGAGGCCCAGTTGACCGCGGAAGTGATGGGCAACCGGGTGGAAACGATCTGCGACGTGGGAGTCGCCGGAATTCACCGGCTGCTGGACCAGCGGAACCGGCTGATGGACGCGCGGGTCGTCATCGTTTGCGCCGGAATGGAGGGGGCATTGCCGAGCGTGGTGGGCGGACTCGTATCGTGCCCGGTCATCGCAGTGCCGACCAGCATCGGTTATGGGGCCAGTTTCAATGGCCTGGCGGCGCTGCTTGGAATGCTGAATAGCTGCGCCAGCAATGTCACCGTCGTAAATATCGATAACGGTTTCGGGGCGGGTTATGTTGCGAGCCTGATTAACCGCGTTTAGTTCGCTCCGACGAAATGTTTTGTGCGCGCGCGCATCACTAACTTGTGCGATTGGGCCTCCGGCTGCTGACCGAATGGGTCTGTTTCATCGGCTTGTGGTTTGTCTTCGTTTACCAGCTAAGCCTGATTGAGCTGATCGCCGGGGCAGCGGTTGCCGCCGTCACTATCGCAGCCCTGGAAATATCGTTGCAAGCGGTCCCGCTGCGCTTCCAGCCTAAGCCGGCGTGGCTGTTATGCACATTCAAGCTACCTGCAACGGTGGTGCGGGATATGGCGATTCTGGTGCGCGCACTCGCGCGCTTAATGGCAGGCAAGAAGATTCCCGCGCGCTTTCAGGTCACCCATTTCCGCGGTATCGGGGAAGATCCGCGCGCAAACGCCAAACGGGTTCTAGCAGTGGCATTCACGACCGTTTCGCCGAACTCGGTGGTGGTCGGAATCGATCGAAAAAGCGGCCTGGTACTCTTCCATGAGCTTGAAGCGAC
>JAICXK010000112.1 GCA_025980435.1 Bryobacteraceae bacterium | reverse complement strand
GAGAACGGATCTCTCGAATTCTCAACGTGCGCCGCAAAATTGAAGTCGCGCACCAGTCCGCTCATCAGAATCATCGTCGCTCGCGGACCATCGACGTGTTGGTAATGATACGCCACGGGATCTTTCACCAGACGGCGCATGTCGCTCAGGGTAGGGAAGACATCGTTGAATCCCGGACGGGCCGGAGTAAGAGTATGACTCCGGCAAAGCGCCGCATCAAAAAGGCGTCTGGACCATACTCCGTTCTGTAAGGCATCCCAGAACCGGTCTCCTCGATACGCTTCGAGCCATTGGACACCGGATTCTCCCCCTTTGCGCCGCTCCAGCATGCATTGCAGAGTCTCGAGTCCATGGAAGTCGTAGCTGTCGACTCCGCCGTAACAAACGGTTACGGCTTCGCTCACTCGGGCGTGATCCGGCATTTCCACCGATGGAATGCGCCAGGTAACAGGGAGGCTGGATCCCGCAAGCATGGGGAAACCCATGGATCGGGACGTGTCGTACATCTCTTTCGCCCAATCCCAGTTCCACGAAAGGTGCTTGTCGTTGAAGACAGGGACGGAGCGGCCGCTGTCACGAAACACGCGCACGGTCTCCTGAAAAAAGCGATAACGGGGATACTGAACCTGTCCCTTCGGAGTCTTCGGATATTTCCCGTGCTCACCTACGATTACGACTCCGTCTACGGCGAGCTTGCCGGTTCCTTGCGTGAGTGCTTCCGCAATGGTCGGGTAGATCTTCATTTGTGGAAACCGTCCGGCACGTTCGCGGCTCAAATCGTCCGGTGGAGTCTGGTCCACGTATAACGACACCAGTTCCATCGGCGGGTGATGGTGAGTGCCATTCCAGCCATATCCTTCCAGAAAGCGGTCCACAATATGTTGGGCGTGCGAATATTTCCGGTAAACAGTTACAATGGCGGCCAGTTTCATGGGAAAGATAGATTAGATGCTGCCTGTTTTTCTAGCTGCTCTGCTAAGCGCGCCGGCTATTTTCACTTTCGATGCGCATGTTCACGTGATCAATCGTCAGTTTTATCACGGCGGCGATATCGGCGATCGGGTGGCCGATGGCCAATTCGATCTGCCGCGTGCCAAAGAAGGCGGCGTCAATGCGCTTTTCTTCTCGCTTTTCGTAACCGAGGAATACTATCCGCAGCACTACGAAACCCAGCAAGCGCTGCGGCTGGTGGACCTGGCGTTACGCCAGATCCGGAAGAACAACAAGACCATTGAACTGGCTCTGAACGCCTCCGATATCGACAGAATCGTCAAATCCGGCAAAATTGCGGCCGTCCTCGATATGGAAGGCAGCATCGATCGTGGAGGGGACTTGGGCATCCTACGGCAGTTCTATACGTTGGGACTTCGTTCTTATCAGCTATCCGCCCATAATGCGCCGAATGGCTATGCGGATTCCTGCTGTTCGCCTCCGCGCTGGCATGGCCTGAATGAGCGGGGTAGAGCGCTTATCAAAGAGATGAACAGACTGGGCATGGTGATCAACGTGTCTCATGCATCCGACGAAGCCATGTCGCAGGCGATCGACGTCAGTTCCGATCCCGTGATCGCTACGCATCACGGCTTGCGCGAGTTCAACAATATTCCGCGCAACATGCCGGATTGGCTGCTGGAGAAACTTGCCGCTAAAGGAGGTTTGATCGGCATTCAAATCGGCAATGAGTTTCATAACAGAAAGGTGTTTGATTGGCGCACCCAACATGCCGGCAAGCCGTTTTGGGATACTGCACGCGTCAATTCATCCAACCTCTCGATCGAGGAAATAGATAGGATGGTTGCGCCGCAATTTCCCATGTTGGGTAGCAATGCGCCAGACAATCTGAAGTTCACCGTCGACGACTGGCTCAAAGTTACCGATCGGGCCATTCAGTTGGTTGGAGAAGATCACGTAATCTTGGGGACCGATTTCGACGGCGGCCCCACTCTCCCTCTTCCTATGCGAGACATTCGCGATGTCCCGCTCATCATCGCCGCCATGCGCCGGCGCGGCTATTCCGAGGAACGCATCCGGAAGATAATGGGTGGAAATCTGTTGCGGGTGTTCCGGCAGATCACTGAGAAATAGCAAGCTTGCAAAGCCGCACCACATCGGTCTGTCTCTTACTATTCATCCTCCTATCCGCCATGCCTGCCCCCGCAGCCACTCTCTTGCCGTACCATCTCGAATGCGAGGCCCGCGTCAATCCGGTCGGCGTCGATTCAGGGCATCCAAGAGTAAGCTGGAAGCTCAAATCGGACCGGCAGGATGACCGGCAAGTCGCCTACCAGGTTCTTGCGGCGAGTACGCCGGAGCAGCTCGATTCCCGTATCGGCGATCTTTGGAACACAGGCCGCGTCGAGTCTTCTGAAACAACCTGGATTCCATACAAAGGCGCACGTCTGCGTTCGTTTCAGCGTGTCTGGTGGAGAGTCCGTGTATGGTCTGTCACGGGGGCCGTTTCCGCATGGACCGAGCCTGCCCAATGGACCATGGGCCTCGTCGATGCCGCGGATCGGAAGGGAAACTGGATCGCTCCTGCCAGCTACGCTCTTCGTTCCGGCCCGATGCCGCTTTTTCGCCGCGAGGTCACGCTCGATCGCGCCCCGCAGCGGGCCATTGTCCTCGTTTCAGGCGTAGGCTTTCACGAGCTGCGAATCAACGGAACAAAAGTGGGCGACAACGTTCTCGAGCCGGCCTGGACGAATTACCGCGACACGGTTCTTTACGAGTCTTATGACATCACTCCGCTTCTCAAACCCGGGCCGAATGCATTCGCGGTGATGCTCGGCAACGGCTTCTATAATGTCGTTGGCGGGCGCTACTCGAAGTACACCGGTTCGTTCGGCGTGCCGCGCCTGTCGCTTCAACTTCACGTCGAATTCGGAGGCGCTCGCACGTTGGATACCGGCACGGACGCCTCCTGGAGGGTCCATGACGGGCCCATCACTTTTTCGGATACCTATGGCGGCGAAGATTTCGATGCGCGGCTGGAGCCCGCAGGCTGGGACCGTCCTGGATTCGACGACTCGGGCTGGGTGCACGCCCGGGGCGTCGAACCGCCTGGAGGCGGCCTCACTTCGGATATGAGTCCCCCTGCGCGTGTCATGCAGACCTTTGATCCGGTGCGGATTACGCAACCGAAGCCAAACGTTTTCGTCTACGATCTCGGACAGAACTTCGCTGGGTGGCCGAGAATCACGGTGAGCGGCCCCGCAGGGGCGCAGGTGCGTCTTGAGTGTGGAGAGTTACTCGACAGTTCCGGTCTGGTAAGCCAGGCATCTTCAGGCGCGCCGAACTACTTCACCTACACGCTCAAAGGCGCCGGCCAAGAGACGTGGTCGCCACGTTTCTCCTACTATGGGTTCCGTTATGTAGCCGTGGAGGGCGCGCGCCCTGAATCCGTCCCTGCGCCGGACATCCCGGTCCTGCACCGCCTGCAGGGTGAGTTCGTTTACCTCGATGTAGAAAATACAGGGCGCTTTTCGTCGTCGAATGATCTGCTGAACCGCATCCACGCGCTCATTGACGCAGCGATCAAGAGCAACCTCCAGCATGTGTTAACCGACTGTCCGCATCGTGAAAAACTGGGCTGGCTCGAACAGAGCTATCTGATGGGTCCTGGACTGCTGTACGACTGGGATCTTCGAGCTTTTCTCCCGAAGATCATTCGCGATATCCGGGAAGCCCAGACAGTCGACGGGCTAATACCTGGTATCGCTCCCGAATATGTCGAATTCTCTGGCGGGTTCCGGGACTCTCCGGAGTGGGGCAGCGCCGGAATCATTTTGCCCTGGTTAGCTTGGCAATGGTACGGCGACCGGCAGCCGCTCGCTTCCAGTTATCGGACGATGATGAGTTACAACACTTACCTTCGCTCGAAAGCAAAGGGCGGGCTGTTGCTGTTTGGCTTGGGCGACTGGTACGATATCGCACCCGGACCGCCCGGCCCATCGAAGCTCACGCCACTCGGCCTTACCGGTACGGCAACCTGGATAAGAGACCTGAAGGTACTCGAGCAAGCGGCGCGCCTCTTGGGGCGCGGGGACGATGCAAAGGCCTTCGAAGCCGAGCTAGAGTCGGAAACAGCCGCCTTTCAGAGAGCTTTTTTCAAGTCGCCCGAAAATAGTTATGCCATGGGAAGTCAAACAGCGGTTGCGATGCCGCTTGCTATCGGCCTCGCTCCCCAATCTGTTCGTGCCGCCTTGGTCGCCAATCTCGCAGCGGATATTCGTCGCAGAGGCAATCACACGATCGCCGGAGATATTGGCTATAGCTATGTGCTCGAAGCTCTATTGCATGCTGGAAGAAGCGACGTTATCTATGACATGGCGGTTCAAAAGACTCCCCCAAGCTACGCTGCGCAGCTTGCTGCCGGGGCCACGTCACTCACTGAGGCGTGGGACGCGGATCCCCACAACTCGCAGAATCACTTGATGCTCGGGCACATGGAAGCGTGGTTTTTCGCCGGGCTGGCAGGCATTCGGCCCGACAATAACTCACCCGGTCTCCGGCATATCATCATCCATCCGGAGCCTGTGGGAGGGTTAAAAGAAGTTTCGGCATCCTGGGACACGCTGCGCGGACCTGTCGCCGTGACGTGGCACGCAGATCATGGTTCGTTTCAGATGAATCTCGAACTCCCGCCCGGGATGTCTGCCGATGTGTATTTACCGGATGGGTCACAAACTCCGGTCCAGTCCGGCCACTATCGCTTCGACGTCCCTCTCGGACCTGCAAGTTAATCTGGAGCCACCCGCCGGGATCGAACCGGCGACCTGCTGATTACGAATCAGCCGCTCTACCAACTGAGCTAGGGTGGCCCTGAACTTTCTCAGTTTAACGTACATCTCAATTCAGGCGGCGGCTTGCAGACTCGCTATCGTAGAGCTGTATGCGGCTTGTGAAAGTCTGGTTTCCCCATCGCATGGCCTTCGAGTTCGATTGCCGCACCGGCTGAAACGTATCCCGTCGATCTGCCGTGAATTCCCATGCCTGAACTACCCGAAGTGGAAACCGTCGTACGCTCTGTCGCCCCGCACGTGCTGGGGCGAACGATTCAGTCCGCTGAGCTGTTTTCGCACCGAGTCACTCGCGGCGGCTTTGAGCAAACGGCGATGGCGCTCTGTGGGGTGGTCATAACAGGCGTTCGGCGGCGCGGGAAGCAAATCCTCTTCGAACTCGATAAAGGCGTGCTTTTCGTTCACCTCGGGATGACCGGCAGGCTCCTATGGGACAGTGTGCCGGGCAAATATACGCGAGCCGCGTTTCACCTGGATACCGGGACCCTGCTTTACGATGACATTCGTCAGTTCGGTCGCGTCGAGTTCTTCCCGAAGATGCCTGAATCACTGGATCGAGTTGGTCCGGACGCGCTTGGGATCGGCTTTCAAGAATTTCACGAGCGCCTGACTAGGCACAGCGGATCGATCAAACCGCTTCTCTTAAACCAGACATTCATCTGCGGAATTGGAAACATTTATGCTGACGAAGCGCTGTTTGCTGCTCGTATTCACCCGCGCACTTCGATACACCGCATCTCGGGAAAGCGCGCCAAACAACTCTACGAGAGCATTCACCTGATCCTCAGCGCGGCGATTGAGCACCGCGGGTCCTCTATATCGGATTACATTGATGCTGCCGGGCAGCGCGGCGGCTTCCAGGACTTGCATTGCGTCTACGGGCGTGCCGGCCAACCCTGCCCAGAGTGCGGCACGCAGATCAAGCGAATCGTGCTCGGACAGCGCGGAACTCACTACTGTCCGCGTTGCCAGCGGCCCTGAGAAACGGCCGATTCTCCTTCTGCCGAAGCCGCGTGCCTGATCGCGTCTGCCACTTCCGCCACACTCTTCATCGCTTTGATGTCATGTACGCGAACGATCTGCGCGCCATTGAGGATGCCCGCGGTGACCGCTGCTGCCGTCGCGAACTCGGTCAGGCTCGTCTCTTCTTTTCTCAGGAAGGATTTGCGCGACGGGCCAATCACAATGGGGAGTTCGAACGGCCGAAATGCGCCCAGGTTCGCCAGTATCTCGGAGTTCTGTTCGCGGCGTTTCCCGAAACCCAGCCCGGGATCGATAGCCAGTTGATGTTTCTGCACTCCGGCTTGCCGCGCCCTGTGCAATGCGGCTTCCAGATCTATGGCAATGGACCGCATCAAATCTTTCAATGGAGGCAATTTTGCCCATGTCTCGGGAGTGCCGCGCATGTGATTTACAATCAGGCCGGCATCATACTTCGCAACAACTTTCGGAAGCTGGAGATCCAGCAGGATTCCGGTTGGGTCGTTAATGATCTCAGCGCCGTGCTCCAGGGCCTTCTCCGCCACGGCGGATTTGTAGGTATCTACCGAGATTGGAATAACTAGTTTCCCTCGCAACCTCTTCAACACGGGGATCAGGCGGCGCAGCTCCTCAGGTTCCGGAACGCGCTGAGACCCGGGGCGGGTGGATTCGGCCCCAATGTCAAGGATGTCCGCTCCCTCCTCCTCTATTTCCACGGCGCGAGCGAATGCTCGGTCCGGATCCGAGAATTTGCCCCCGTCTGAGAACGAATCCGGCGTAACGTTCAGGATACCCATCAGCAGTGTGCGCTCTCCGAGGGTGATTTCCCTGTGCTTCAACTTCCACTGGTAACGTTTTTGCATTCCCTAGACTATGAGTGTGGCAGACGCACGCAACCCCGCGCTCTTCAGGATCCCCAAAGAGATCTGCCGAGATTTCGAGCGGGCTTCCCGCCTGGAATGGTTGGATACGAATCACACCGGCAGCTTCGCAATGGGAACCGTCGCCGGGGTGAACACCAGGCGCTATCACAGTCTCTTAATCGCTTCGCCCCAGCCGCCTGCCGATCGCCTTTCCATTCTGCCTCGGCTCGAAGAATCGGTCCATTGGAAGGGCCGGAGTTTTGAGCTGGCCACCGTGCAATATCCGTCCGCAATTCATCCGCGTGGGTTCGAGCTGTTGAACGAGTTCGTCATTGATCCGTTTCCGATCTGGCGCTACGGGCTCGGCGCAAATGTGATTGAGAAGAGCGTTTGCACACTCGAAGGAAAGCAGTCTGTTCTGATTCGCTATAAGGCGGTAGAGGCTTGTGAACTGCGCGTGCGGCCGTGCCTTGCCTACCGCGATTATCATGCTTTGACGCATCGCAACAGCAGTATTCGAGCCGATGCAGATAGCGTGCCAGGCCGCATCTCGATGCAACCCTATCCGGGCATGCCCTTCCTTACCATTTTTCATTCAGGCTCGTTCTGGGAAGCCGATGGCATCTGGTTTGAAAATCATGAATATCTGCGCGAATTGGATCGCGGGCTGGACTTCCGTGAGGATCTCTTTTCTCCAGTGGTCATTACGTTCGATCTGCAGCCGGACCGGCCGGCGTGGCTGCTTACAACGATTGACTCCGTTCAAAGCGGCGACTTTATTGATGACACTGCGGTCGATTCGCTTCTTGCGGCCGAAGCGAAACGCCGCCGCCTGGACACTCATGCGCCCACTACGCGTATTCTCGAAAGAGCGCTCGATCAGTTCCGAATCACCCGTGCTGACGGAACTGTATCGCTGATTGCCGGGTATCCCTGGTTTACTGATTGGAGCCGCGACACCCTTATCAGCCTTCCTGCGCTTTCGGTCGCTGAGATTCCGATCACCGAGACGCAGGCGATTCTGGAAGCCCTGCTGAAGCGTCGGAGACGGGGGCTGTTGCCAAACCGCTTCTCCGACTATCAATCAGTGCCCGAATATGGAAGCGCGGATGCGTCACTCTGGGCTTTTATTGCTGCGCACGACCTGGTTTGCAAAACCAGCCATCTGGACTTCTTGCGCGATTTTCTTTATCCCGCGGCGCAGGACATCATCGAGTGGTATCAGCGCGGTACCGATTATGAAATACGGATCGATCCCGCGGACCGTCTGCTTGCTGCCGGAACACCTCAGACCCAACTCACCTGGATGGACGCCAAAGTGGACGGCAGTGTGATTACTCCTCGATGCGGGAAGCCGGTAGAGATCAACGCTCTCTGGTACAACGCGTTGCGAATCTGCGCCGTTTGGGCCGGCATGCTGCACTTCACGCGCGACCAGCATCGCTATGGAGCCGACGCTGATGCAACGCGGGCTTCGTTCGAAACGAGTTTTTGGAATCCGGACCGAGGCTGCCTTTACGACGTGCTTACAGATACGGGACCGGATGCCAGCATCCGGCCGAATCAAATCTTCGCTATTTCGCTTCCGTTCCCGCTGCTTAGCCGTGGGCGCGCCCAATCCGTCCTTAGTGTTGTGCGAGAAAAGCTGCTTACTGCCTTTGGTCTGCGGACGCTCGCGCCGGATGATCCTGCTTATCATCCGCATTTTCGAGGAGGAGTGGCGGCGCGCGATTCCGCTTATCATCAGGGGACCGCATGGCCGTGGCTGATCGGCCCCTTCATTAGCGCTTACTTGTTCGCGTACGGGGATTCGGATGAAGTTCGTTCGTTTTGCCGGGCAGTGGCAGCTAAAATGACGGACCAACTTACAGCCTGTTGTATTGGCTCGCTTTGTGAAGTCTATGATGGAGACTCGCCTCAGGTTCCAGGCGGGTGCCCGGCTCAGCTTTGGAGTGTTGCGCAACTTCTCATAGCCTCGAACCGGCTCGGGAATTAATGTTGTTCCGAAAACTCGGCCGTGTACCGCTGTTTCGGAAGTTTGCCACGCGCCCATGCTAATTGTTTCGCGACCGTTTCCGCAATCTGTGGATGACTTCCCTGGACCAGGCTCAAATACGAATTTGCCGTCTCTTCAGAGCACTCCGTCAGCGGTCCGCCCCACGTGATGCGAGCGCCGTTCACAAAAGATCGGAACATGTCTTTCGCCAGCTCATCCAGTAATCCGTACAGTTGATTGCCGGTAATCCCGCTGGCGCGCAGCGCCTGTTGCGCGTCGAAAAATAGTGGCAAAGGAAGGGCTGTGGCAAGCAGCGCGGCGGCAAAATACAGCGGCTTCGTGCCCGGCCGGATCTCGAAGGCTCTTGCGTTGTTTCGCTCCATAAAGCGACGGACTTGGCGCACGGCCGATAACTGACCCTCGATAACAAACCACTTCTCTCCCGAGCTTGGAACCGACACGGCAGTGGCGACCGTCGCGCCTCTCTCGGCAAGGGGAAGCAAGACATCGCTGCTCAGCCAGCTTTCGCAGAGCACAAACGACATATCCTTAAACATCAGCTCGGCTCCGCACAGCTCTTCGATCAACCGGGGTACAGCTATGTCGGGTGCGCGGAGCAGAATTAGCCTGGCAACTTGCAATTCTTCATAGGTCGCGATCGCGTACCCGGCTTTCAAAAAATTTGAAAGCCGGCGCGCGACACGAACCGCCACTGATTTAACGGGCCCCAGTTCGGCGCCAACCGTTGGTAAGCGAAGAATGGCGGAAGAGGTGGAGTTACCTTCCGCCACCAAGCCGAGTGGCAACCGCTTCTTCATAAACCCCGTTCGCTTTCAGCGCTCTCATCCGGTCCCGATATTGCGCTGCTTTTTCAAATTCGAAGAGCTTTGCTGCTTCCCGCATCTTCAGTTCGAGTTCCGCGATTAGGGCTTCGCGTTGTTCGGCGCTCAGTTCCGCTCCCGAATCCATTTCAGGTTCAAGCGGAACCGTTACATAGTCGCCTTCTGCTACCGCCACGAGGCTCATATCGATAGGCTTAATAATCGTTTGAGGCGTGATATTGTTCGCCTCGTTATAGCTCTGCTGGATGGCGCGCCTCCGTTCGGTTTCGTCCAGTGCCCGACGCATGCTGGCTGTAATGACATCGGCGTAGAGGATTGCGCGGCCGTGGACATTTCGCGCCGCCCGGCCGATAGTCTGAATAAGAGAGCCGCTCGATCGTAAAAATCCCTCTTTATCCGCGTCCAGAATTGCTACCAGAGAGACCTCAGGTAAGTCCAGTCCTTCGCGCAGCAAATTGACTCCAATTAAAACATCATATGCGCCGCGGCGCAATTCGCGCAGGATTTTAATGCGGTCAAGCGTACTTACTTCGGAATGCAGATATGCGCATTTCACTCCGACTTCCGCGTAGTACTCAGCTAGATCCTCCGACATTCGTTTGGTGAGTGTCGTGACCAGAACACGCTCATTTTGGTCGGCCCGCAAGCGAATCTCGTGCAAGAGATTATCCACCTGGCCCCTTATCGGTCGGACCTCAATTTCGGGGTCCACTAGGCCCGTGGGACGAATGATCTGCTCTGTCACGACGCCGGCTGACTTGGTAAGTTCGTACGGTCCGGGTGTTGCGGATACATAGATAACCTGGTTCACGCGGTTTTCGAACTCTTCAAAAGTTAAGGGCCTGTTATCGCGCGCGCTCGGAAGCCGGAATCCGTATTGAACCAGAATATCTTTTCGCGATCGGTCTCCGTGATACATGCCTTGCAATTGCGGAATGGTCTGATGGCTCTCATCAATGAATAGCAGCGCGTCGTTCGGCAGATAGTCCAGCAGAGTTGGGGGCGCCTCGCCGGGAAGCCGGCCTGAAAAATGGCGTGAATAGTTTTCAATGCCATGGCAGTAGCCGATCTGTTTGATCATTTCCAGGTCGAACATGGTTCGCTGGTACAGCCTTTGCGCTTCAATCAGCTTGCCTTGCGATTCCAGCTCCTTGTGCCACCACTGCAGCTCATTTTCAATGCTCCGCATGGCTTGTTCCCGTGTCGGCGCGTCCATCACATAGTGCGTTTTCGGGTAGATGGGGAGCCGGAGATAGGTCTGCTTCACCTGCCCAAGCAGCGGGTCGATTTGGCTGAGCGATTCGATTTCATCGCCCCACAGCTCGATGCGGTATGCATTGTCATCGTAGGTGGGATAAAGTTCGATAACATCGCCGCGAACGCGGAAAGTACCGCGCCGGAAATCCGTATCATTGCGCTCATAAAGGATCTCTACCAGCCTTTGCAGCAATTCCTTACGACTGATATGCTGGCCCTTTTCGAGCATCAGGAGCATGCCGTAATATGCTTCCGGCGAGCCGAGGCCATAGATGCAGCTCACGCTGGCGACAATCACGCAATCGCGGCGTTCAAAAAGCGATCGGGTTGCTGAAAGCCGAAGCTTGTCCAGTTCATCGTTTATGGTTGCTTCCTTCTCAATGTAGATATCGCCCGAAGGAATGTAGGCTTCCGGCTGGTAGTAATCGTAGTAGCTAACGAAGTACTCCACTGCATTGTTCGGGAAAAATGTCTTGAACTCATGGTAAAGCTGAGCCGCCAGCGTCTTGTTGTGGGCGAGTACCAACGCTGGCCGGCCAAACGCCTCGATTACCTTGGCCATGGTGAACGTCTTTCCGGAGCCTGTCACGCCTAGCAGAACCTGGTGCTTTTCGGCGTCGAACACGCCGCGGGTGAGCTGCTCGATGGCGCTCGCCTGGTCGCCGCGCGGTTGGTAATCAATGCCTAAACGAAATGGCACGAACTCAGTATAGAAGGGCGTTTAGAAAGAAGCTGCGCCTATGATCCACCCGTTGAGTGTTCTAGAACGGGCATGGAATCGATCCGTTCGCGCTCGGCATTAAACTCACAGCCGATTAACGCGATGCAGGCTATCAAGTAGAGCCACAGGAGCAGCACGATCACTGTGCCGATGCTGCCGTAAAAGATGTTGTAATTGGCGATCCTGTTTCTGACGTACCAGGCGAAACCGGCGGTGCTGACCAGCCATAGAACAGTTGCCAGAAATGCGCCCGGCCAGACCCGCATAAATCGCGATCTGGTGCCATGTCTCAATTGCCTCGGTTCGGGGCGGTGATTTGGTCCGAAGTAATAGAGCAGTCCAGTAACGAAAGTGGTCGCACAAAAGGCCACAACGTAACGGCCCACCCGCCAGGCGATTTCTACCGGCGCGCTGACATCCGACACGCCGATCCAGTGAATGAATGCCGTTTCAATTCGGTTGCCGAAGATGATCAGCAAGGATGCCCCTACCGCGGGAAACGCCGCGATCAATACCAGAAAGATAGCCATGGCGCGCTGCTTCAGAAAAGGACGTCCGGACGGGATGCGATAGGCAGCTTGAAAACCTTCCATCAAGCTGATCATCGCGCCCGATCCCGCCCACAGCGAAAGCAGAATCGCTATAACGGGGAGGGTTATCGGTCTGCTCCCCCGCTCCAGCAGTCGGGACAAAACCAGATCCCCCGCGCCGGGCGGTACCACCTGGCGCAAAAACGTGGCAATCACCCGCACAACGGATCGCGCATTCGCCTGGACCAGAATCGAGGTCAGCGTGGTCAGAATGGGGAACAAAGAAAGCATGAACGAATAGGCAGCGCCTTTCGCCACGCTGAAGCAGTTGTCTTCATAGGCCGCGACACAGGAGCGCTTCAGCAGCCACCAGGTGCGCGCCAGGACTCCGGGCTCAAGGATAAACGCTTCGGGCCGGGCGGACGTCGGTTCGCTGAAGATGTGAAGGCTTTCGGCCATTTCGAAGTAGCGTCCTGCTTTGCTATTCTGACACTTTCAACCCGTTGACCTGCCTTTTTGCGCCATCGCCTTGGGAAGTTGAAATCTGACATCCTCCAGATGCATGTATTCGAATTAACACGGAAGCTCATCGATATCGAATCCGTCACGCCAAACGAGGCTGAGATCGGTGATTTCTTGTGGCAATACCTGCACAAGTTGGCCCTTCGCTTTGACGGAAACGCGGAGCGCATGCCTGTTGAGTCGGGTCGAGACAACGTATTTGTTCGTTTTGGTGATCCTACTGTTGTCTTTTCCACCCATATGGATACGGTGCCCCCCTTCATCGTGTCCCGCGAGGATGAACAAGATATCTGGGGTCGCGGGGCCTGCGACACGAAAGGCATCATCGCGGCCATGATTACTGCCGCGGAGCGGTTACTCGGGGCCGGGCAGCGCAACTTCGGCTTGTTGTTCGTGGTGGGGGAAGAGCGGAATAGCGCCGGAGCCCTCGTCGCCGCGCGCAATCCGCGCGGATGCAAGTTTCTGATTAACGGCGAACCGACCGAGAATAAACTCGCGCTGGGCTCGAAGGGGGCGCTGCGTTTCGAAGTTACCGCCCGCGGCCGGATGGCTCACTCCGCGTATCCGGAACTGGGCGATTCGGCGATTGAGAAGTTGCTGAACGCCCTGGACCGTATCCGCAAAATCGAACTGCCGGCCGACCCGGTGCTTGGCCCCAGTACGCTCAATATCGGAACAATCGGTGGTGGCCGGGCTCCGAATGTGATTCCGGACGAAGCTCGGGCGGAGATTTTTATTCGAGTTGTCGGAAACGTGAGCGGGCTACGAACTGCAGTGGCCCGGGCTGCCGAACAGGAGGTCGATGCCCAGGAGATTCTGTTCATCCCGCCTGTACATCTTGGTTCGCTGGACGGGTTTGCCACCACGGTCGTCGCTTTCACGACTGACATCCCAGCCTTTAATGGCGCGTGGGGACAACCCTTCCTGATTGGTCCGGGCAGTATACACGTCGCGCACACCAGCGAAGAGCGGATTCCGAAGTCACAACTCGAAGAAGCAGTCGGCCTGTATCGACAACTTGTTTTGCGGCTCTCGAAATGAGCCGCGCACCTGCATATGAGAACCATTGAAGTAGGCATTCTTGGCGGGACTGGCATGGTTGGCCAGCATTTCATCCGCTTTCTTCAGGGGCATCCCTGGTTCAAGCTGACCTGGTTGGGTGCCAGCGATCGCTCGGCAGGCAAAAAGCTGAAGGATGCCGCCGGATGGCGTCTGGAGGGAGAAATGCCGGCTGCTGCCGGCGAAATCGTCGTCTCCGATTCAAAGCCCCGCAACGCTCCCCGTCTTGTCTTCTCGGCCATGGATGCTTCTGTTGCCACGGAGATTGAGCGCGAGTTTGCCGCTGCGGGCCACATCGTTGTCTCCAACTCGCGTAACCATCGTATGGAGCCGGATGTCCCTTTGATTGTTCCGGAAGTCAATCCGAGCCATCTTTCCTTGCTGCCTGTTCAACAGCGCAACCGGCATTGGTCCGGAATGATCGTCACAAATCCGAACTGTTCGACAGTGGTCTTGACTATGGCGCTCGCGCCGCTGGTGCAGTTCGGAATTGAGCGTGTGATTGCCGCTACTATGCAGGCCGTCTCCGGGGCCGGATATCCCGGAGTGGCGTCCATGGACATCGTCGCGAACGTCATTCCGTTCATTGGCTCCGAAGAGGAAAAGATGCAGCAGGAAACACAAAAGATCCTGGGCAGCGTCGAGAATGGGCAGGCCGCGCCCTTAAAGGCGCGGGTGAGCGCTCACTGCCATCGTGTTCCGATCGTTGACGGCCATACCGTGACCGCATCCGTCGAATTTTCTTCCCGTCCGGGTATTGAGGACGTTCAAAGCGCGATCGAAAGCTTCTGTGGCGTCCCGCAGCAGAGAGATCTGCCCAGCGCCCCGCGGAAGCCTGTCATCTATATGCGAGAGCAGGACCGGCCGCAGCCCCGGCGCGATGCCGGACGCGAAAATGGAATGGCTGTTTTTGTCGGACGGCTTCGCGAATGCCCTGTCCTGAACGTCAAATTCGTAGCTTGCGGGCACAACACGATTCGCGGGGCCGCGGGAGCGGCCGTTCTGAATGCCGAGCTTATGGTTTCGGAAGGCCTGCTTGACTAGCAGCGTGTCGACCGCAATACTTATGCAGCCGGGTGGCGCAGGTCATCGTTTTTTGTGGCCTGCGATTTCTTCCGTCATGCTAACGAACTCGCCGCGACAGGCCCTCCCCAGGTTCCGCCCGGCATGATCGTGATGAAATTCGGCGGCACTTCCGTCGAATCGCAAGAAGCTGTTGCCCGCGTCACCGCGATCGTTCAGAAATATCGCGAGAGGCATCCCATCGTGGTTGTTTCCGCCATGGGGAAAACAACCAATAAGCTGCTGCAAGCTGCATCTGAAGCCGCCGCCGGCCGCCGCGATCAGGCGCTCGCCCTTATCGATGAATTGCGCGGGCATCATTTAACCCATGGCCTCGCCCTGGCCGGTGCCGCTTCTGCCGAGTTGGATCGCTACATCCGTGCGCATTTCGAGTGGCTGGACGAGTTGGTTAAGGGATTGTCCGTGGTCGGCGAACTCTCGCCGCGATCCATGGACGCGATTGCAAGCGTGGGCGAGCGCCTCTCCAGCCTGGTGGTCAGCTTCGCCTTCCGCTCGGCTCAAATGCCTGTCCAGCACGTGGATTCCCGCCGCGTGATTCTGACCGACGACCGGTTTACGCAAGCTGCGCCACTGTTCGACGAATCGTTCAAGCTTATACGAGATATCGTCCGCCCCGCCGCCGAATGCTCGGTGGTGGTCATGGGCGGATTTATTGGCTCTACCCG
>JAICXK010000244.1 GCA_025980435.1 Bryobacteraceae bacterium | reverse complement strand
TCCGATTCTCGCTCAGAGGTGAAACTATGCAGAGCTTCCTCACCGAACAAGAAGTCTCCAGACGGTTGAATGTCAGCGTTGCGGCCCTGCGGCGCTGGCGGCTGGAGAAGCGCGGGCCGGTGTTCGTCAAGGTCGGCTCGCTCGTACGCTATCGCCCGGAAGATCTCGACTCGTGGGTCGCTGCGCTCCCAACTGGC
Source organism: Bryobacteraceae bacterium (assembly GCA_025980435.1). GTDB lineage: Bacteria > Acidobacteriota > Terriglobia > Bryobacterales > Bryobacteraceae > Bog-105. Next base: position 7,505 of record JAICXK010000244.1, on the reverse strand, counting down.
GGAGATATGGCTGGCGGCGCGGTTGCCGTGATGACCGCTCGTGCGGCAAGGTGATCGTCAAGGCGGGGACATCCCGCCTGGAGAGGAGCAGCATGATCTACAAGCGCATTGGTCACTGGCACATCGACGTAACGATCGATCCACGGTGTTCGTTATAGCGAGGCGCTGAACACAACCGACAAGCGGCAAGCGAAAGAGCTGGAAAAGAATCGCATTCCCGATATCAAGCAAGGCAAGAATGCGTCGAGGACAGGGGCGCGAATTCGCTCGCAAGCCGTTTCACGAAGCGGTGAAGGTCTATCTCGAAGAGCGCGAGCCGCATGTTTCCGAGCGGACCATGCAATTCGAGGAGGAACGCCTCGGGCCGCTCGTGAAACATTTCGGTGAGAAGCCGTTACTGCGGTTCAAAGCCGAGGACGTGTCTGGTTATCAGAAAGCGCGACTGGATGTCGGCGTATCCGGCCGGACCGTTAACATGTAAACCGGCGTCCTCCGCCGAATGCTGAAGTGAGCGAAGGTCTGGAACGTCCGCAGAAGAGCTGGCGTACGGCGTGGCGGAAACAGGTTCGCGAAACCGCCAGGCGCGTCGGCAGGGAGGCCGCCGCACAACGGGCGCTCGAATCCGCCAAAGGTCTTCGCGGCGCTATTTCGGCTTGGAAACGGGCCGCCGCTCCGATCCGTGGCCTGCGATTCCACGACCTCTGCCACAAGGCCATCACCGAAATGGCCGAAGCCGGTGCGTCCGACGCCACGCTGATGCCATCGCCGGCCACATGTCCCGCCGGATGCTGGAACACTACAGCCACGTGCGCATGGCCGCCAAGCGCACAGCGCTGGAAAAACTAGAAAGCAATCTGATGGGCGGAACCTCGACAACGAGTCCCTCCGAGTCCAGGAAAGCGAATTGAGACCTTACGTCACAATCCACGTCACAACCACTCGCTCCAACTCTTTCCTCTGTTTGTATCTGCTTGAAATTTATGGTGGGCGCGACAGGACTCGAACCTGTGACCTCCTGCGTGTGAAGCAGGCGCTCTAACCAACTGAGCTACGCGCCCATTCGAAGGCGGGGGCAACCTTGATTTTAAAACATCCATTTCTGCTACCGTAATCAGATGGCGAAGTCGTCGGCCCGTTTCATTATCCTGCTGGCAATCGTTCTTCTTGCCCTGATTGCCGCGGCGTGTTTCGCTTATCCGCTGTACGTAATCTGGCCTTTCCGCCGTCAGGGGCCCAGTGAACTTGCTATGGCGCTTGGCATCTTGCAGGTGCGGCCGTGGCTTTCCATTCTAAGCGGCGCCTTGTGTCTCCTTTTGGCGGTACTCGCCTGGCCGAAGATCCAGGGCAAAGTTGCTCGCTCCATTGCCGTTGCCTCGGTTCTCATCGCCGCTGCTGGCTGCTATCTCTCTCGCGTAAATATTTACGAGATCATGTTCCACCCGGCGGGTCGGCCGCAATTCGAATCCGCCGAACGCGCTAAACTCGATTCCGGCGATATGGTGATCGCGGTCCGCGCCGGCGGCAACACCCGCGCGTACCCAATCCGCGAGATGGCGTATCACCACGTCATCAACGATACTTTCGCCGGCCAGGCGATTGTCGCCACCTATTGAACGCTGTGCCACACCGGTCTGGTGTGGAAGCGGACGGCCGGAGGGCTCACCCTCACCTTTCATCTGGCCGGAATTAACAACCAGAATTTTTTAATGCGTGACGATCAGACCGGTACGTTTTGGCAGCAGATCAGCGGAAGAGCCATTGCTGGGCCGCTGGCCGGCTCCCAACTCGAGTTCTTTGCGAGTGACGAGCTCTCTTTCGGCCTCTGGCGGACGCAGCCGGGGACGAAGACCGTGCTGGAGCCGGTCGCGAAATATGCGAACGACTATGAAACGAAAGATTGGGATATTCGCATGGAGAAAGTCAAAACAGTTCTCGACTTTCCCAACACCGGCCTCCGCTCGCGTGATCTCATCTTCGGTGTAGACGCTTTCGGCGTCAGCCGCGCCTATCCGGTGAAGCGAATTCGTGCCGCGAAGCTTATCCAGGACCGGCTAAATGGCACACCGGTTCTGGTCGTCCTTGGTCCGGATGGAAAGTCGGTTCGCGTCTTTCAGGCGCGCGATGGGTCCGATTATTTCGCTCTGCCTCAGGCCACCGCGGAGATGAATGCGCCGTTGTTCATGGATTCCGCTACGGGCAGCGCCTGGAACTTTGAAGGCTGCGTAATCTCCGGAGCTTTGCAAGGCCAATGCCTCAAAACCGTTCCGGGCCTCAACGATTACTGGTTCGATTGGCGCAACTATCATCCGCAAACCACGATTTTTAGGCATTGATCGATGTGCGAGCCTGAGAGCTGATGCCCGGCCCTAAGTTCACCGTGCTGTACAGCGACATTGGCGGCGTGTTGGGCACAAACGGATGGGACACGCCTCTCCGACGCCGCCTCTGCGCTCAGTTCAACGTCAACTTCGAAGAGATCGAGCCCCGGCACCACTTGATGTTCGACAGCTACGAACGTGGATTTCTGCCCCTCGACGATTATTTCCGACACGTCTTCTTTGCTTCGCCCCGAGCCTTCACGATCCAGGATTTGCGTGAGTACACGTTCTCGCAATCCACCGCATGGCCGGAGAACATTGCATTTTTCAAGCTAGTGAAGGAGTCAAACCGCTTGAAGATGGGGCTGATCAGCAACGAGGGGGACGGAATCACCCAGCATCGTGTCGGCAAATTCGGGCTTCGCCAGCTTGCCGACTTTCTGGTAATCTCGCATTGCGTCCACATGCGGAAGCCCGATCATGAAATCTGGCGTCTCGCTCTGGACCTCGCGCAAGCCGAGCCGCGGGAAGCGGTCTACGTTGACGATCGCGAGATGTTTGTGAACGTCGCGGCGGAACTGGGTTTCACCGCTGTCCATCACACCTCGCTTGAAAGTACTCGCGAGCGCTTCCGCGAACTGGGTCTTGCCGCCGGCTAAACCGCTGCTTAGGCTCCGGCTTTCGCGCCGACTTGAAGCTGCCGGTTCACTTCGTCCCAATTGACAACGTTCCAGAAAGCCGCAATGTATTCCGGGCGTCGATTTTGATATTTCAGATAGTAGGCGTGTTCCCATACATCCAGGCCAAGAATGGGTTTCTTGCCGTCCATGAGCGGGCTGTCCTGATTAGGAGTGGAGATAATTTCAAATTTGCCGCTCCCGTCTTTAACCAGCCAGGCCCATCCGGAGCCGAAGCGTCCCGCCGCCGCGGCGTTGAATTTCTCCTTGAATCCATCGAAACTGCCGAAGTTCGAACTGATCACGCTTTCTATCGCGCCTTTGGGCGCGCCGCCGCCGCTGGCTGACAACAGATTCCAAAAGAGCGAGTGATTTGCGTGGCCGCCGCCGTTGTTCCTCACCGCTGTCCGGATTGCTTCCGGCACGATCGAAAGATTGTTGGCGAGGAGCTCTTCAACGGATTTCTTCTGCAGCTCCGGCGCGGATTCCAAAGCCTTGTTCAGATTGTTCACGTATGCGCCGTGATGCTTGTCGTGGTGTATCTCCATCGTCTTTTGATCGATGTTTGGCTCCAGCGCATCTGACGCGTAGGGAAGGGGAGGTAATGTAAATGCCATATTGTTCTCCGGTTTACTGTTAATTGTCCTGCTCTTCTTTAGCTTACGCGTGATAGACCGATCTACCCGCCACAATGGTTTCTTTCACGTCGAGCGAACAGGTTGATTCGTCCCAGGCGAAACGTACAAGGTCCCCCTTCTCACCGGGCGCCAGCCCCCGCTGACGTCCCGCAATCCGCCCGGCTCTTGCTGCGTTTACGGTCGCCGCGGCCAGCGCTTCGCGCAGAGAGAGTCCGCCAAGCCGAACCGCATTTCCGACAGCGCGGTCCATTCGAAGGGCGGACCCTGCCAGTCGCGTTCCGCCCCGCAGCACCACGCTTCCGTCATTGCGCAACTCCACGTCCACCTGCCCAAGCTTGTACGGTCCGGGTTCGCACATTGCAGGCATAACGGCATCCGTCACGAGCACGGTCCGTTCCACCCCTTTCGCTCGCATGGCGGCCCGCAGAAATACGCCCGGAACATGGATTCCGTCCACAATAAAGCTGGCGCTCAGGCGATCTTCCGCCAGTTGATCCCAGATGTAATTCTGTGTCTTCGGCAGAATTGGATGCGCTGCGTTGCCCAGATGGGTAGACATGGTTGCCCCTGCCATTACGACCGCCCGGATCTGATCCGATGTCGCTTTCGTGTGCCCGACGCTCACCACCACTCCGCTGCGAACCAGGGCCTGTACATAATCGGGCATCTGTTCCCACTCCGGAGAAACCGTGACCAGCCGGATGTTGCCCTCCGCGGCCTCTTGCCACCGCTCAAATTCCTTAACATCCGGAGGTCTGATATGTTCCAGCGGGTGCGCTCCCCGGGGCCCCGTTTCTGGAGAGATGTGCGGCCCCTCAATATGGAAACCCGCGATGGCTTCCGCCTCGGGCGCGGTATTGCGTTGCAAATCGTTCTTGGCCCGGATCAGGTTTCGCAGCGCTCCCGTGATCCTCTCCTCCGACCCCGTGATGATGGTGGGTAGGAACCGGGTCACTCCGGTCGTAAACATCGTACGTATCGAAGCGGCAATCGCTTCGACCGGCGTAGCGGGATCGTTGTAATCCACGCCGGCGAACCCGTTTACCTGCAGATCGATGAATCCGGCAGCCAGAAACTCGTCGATCGCGGGTGGCTGAATCAGATCATCCACGCCTTGGATCACGTTTCCATACTCGACTTGCAGTACGGAATTCGTTCCGGCGATTTTCCCGATAGCGCTGTTCCGTCTCCATCCCTCGGCCTGATCATCCAACATATCTGTCCGTCCTTGTTTTTTTCACACTTTACGCACAGGGCGTCACCCGTAACGGTACGGGAAATCAGGAGATAAAACGTGTTGAAAATTGGCCGTGTGCTTTCGGAAAAACTGGCGCGTCCCCGGCTCCCGATGTAAAACTCTTATAGACCCGGCGCGAGCGCTAGATCGGCAGGTAATCTCGGGGGAGGTGGCTGCAGGTCTGGTGATCGCGCCAGGACGAAATCTTGGCATTGGGCTGCTGTCTTCAGCGCGCCCAACTCGCAGGGCAGAAATCAGTTCGTCCGCTACTCCACTGGCCGGTTGCGAACGGTTTTTGCCCTGTACGTCTTTGAACACCTTTTCAACTGAACCGCGCGCGTTAGCGATCTACGCGCCGACGGGTTGCGGCTCGGGGACTCCCTGTACCGGGAGCAGCCATCCGAATTCGTCCTTCGCATCCCCATTCACAATCGCGAAAAAGCGCTTCTGGATCTGTTCCGTAATCGGGCCGCGGTGTCCTTTACCCACTACAATGCGATCCACCGATCGAATCGGCGTTACTTCGGCTGCCGTGCCCGTGAAGAAAACCTCGTCCGCGATGTACAGCAGTTCGCGCGGGATAATCGTCTCGACGACCGGTATGCCCAATTGCGCCGCCACTTTTACAATCGTGTCGCGCGTGATGCCAGGAAGCACCGAAGCTCCCAGCGGAGGCGTGAGTACTTTACCGTCCCGGATCACGAAAAGGTTCTCGCCTGAGCCCTCGCTTACGTACCCGGCTTCGTCCAGCGCAATCCCCTCAGCGTAGCCATTGATATCCGCTTCCATGCGAATCAACTGCGAGTTCATGTAGTTCGCGCCCGCTTTTGCCAGCGCAGGAAGCGTATTTGGCGCAAAACGGTTCCAGGAAGAGATGCATACGTCGACGCCGTCCTTCAACGCTTCTTCTCCCAGGTAGCGGCCCCACGGATAGCATGCAATGTAGGTCTCAACCGGATTGTTCTGCGGCAGCACGCCCACGTCGCCATAGCCGCGCAGCGAAATCGGCCGGATATAGCACGCCCTCAACTTGTTTTCTCGAACCACGTCCGACATCGCAGCCGCGAGCTGGTCGATCGAGTACGGAATTTCCATCCGGTAGATCTTGGCGGAATCCAGCAGACGCCTGGCATGATCCTGAGCCCGGAAAAGGGCCGGCCCCTGCTTCGTCTCGTAGCATCGGACGCCCTCGAAAACCGAGCTGGCATAGCTCACAACGTGAGAAAGGACATGAATTTTAGCATCGTTCCAGGGTATGAATCGCCCATTGTGCCAGATTTTTTCGGTAGGCTGCAGCATGCTGCGATTATAGCGGCACGTTGCCTTCCGCCTAGTGCGCAACCGATAAAACAATGTGAGACGGCAGCTCGCGTGAACAATATACGCGCTGTGTTGCCGGCTGGAAATCCGCGGCAGTTGCGTGGTAAATCGACGGCACGAACTTCTGCGGATTCCTGTCGATTACAGGAAACCAGGTGGACTGGATCTGCACCATTATGCGATGGCCCTTTAGAAACACATGATCGTGATCTCGAAGTGGAATGACAAATTCAGTTGGCTGGTTCGGCGTTAACGGCCGCGGATTCTCGTAACTCTCGTTAAATCGCCCCCGGCGAACTTCCATCGCAATCGGCAACTCGTATCCATTCAGCGATTTTGCGTATTCGCCAGGCTGCGGACCGGCCTCCGCGCTCCACGCGTCTCTCTCGGCATCCTGCGGATAGACATCGATCAGCTTTACCACGAAATCGCTATCTGTTCCGGAAGTTGAGGCAAACAAATCCGCCGACAGCGGTCCTGTCACCGTGATGTCGTGATCCAGCGCCGCGCTGGTAAATGTGAGGACATCCGGGCGCTCCTCCACAAATCGCTGGTCCGCCACTTCCCACGTGGGCCAGTCTCCGCCGGGATAGGTTGGGGAGATGGGACGCCGGCGGTAAGGCACCGGATTCGCGGGGTCCGATTCGTATTGGACAAATCCGGATTTGCTTTCCCGGCCGGCCGGAGCTTCGAAACTCAACGTTCCGTTCGCGTGAAGGTAGATATTCTGCGCGACGGTTCCCGGCGGCGGCCAGCTTGGATACGTTCGCCACGTGTTCGATCCCGTCTGGAACGTTGAGGCTTTCCAGGGGAGCTTTTCACCCTGCTCGTGCAGATAATAGCGGAAGAACGGCGCCTCAATACTCTCGCGAAATTCAAGTGCGGTTGCATGGCCGAAGGGGAAGATACCGATCTTGCTGCCGGTCGCGGATTGCCATTCACCGTGGTACCACGGGCCCGCCACCATGAAATCGTCGTTCTTCGGATCGTTCTCCAGTGAATGCCGGAAGATCTGCCACGGCCCCCATGGGTCTTCCTGGTCCCAAAACCCGGCGACGTTCAGATTGGCGACCGGACTGGAGTGCAATTGATCCACCCATGCTTCTTTATGCCAGAACCGATCGTAGTTGGGATGCTCGACAATTTCATTCCAGAACGGAATGGAGCCGTGCAGGACCTTTGCATTCACATTTGATAGCGGGCCGGCGTTCAGATACCACTGATACGTGTCATAAGTATCGAACTGAAAGTGCCTGTTCGCGTTCTTCTCGGCTTGCGTCAGCACCGAATATTCCACCGCGTAGCTTTCCCGAAG
>JAICXK010000166.1 GCA_025980435.1 Bryobacteraceae bacterium | reverse complement strand
CGGCGGTCCCAGCGGGGCGGTCTGCGCGGTTAATGGCTGGTCGTGGATTGCATTTGAAAATTCAAAGCCAACCAAAGGAGTAGGGGCCGGAACGCTCGGTAGTTTAGCGGTGCGCGGCTGGTTCTCCTCTTCGCTTTGGGCGCGTTCCTGCTGGAGGCGGCGGAGTTCCGCGGTGTCCTTTTCGCGGTTCCGGCGCAGGCGAGATTCCTGGAGGTGCAGGTTCTTGACTTGCTTCTCGTAGCGGAGATACGTTTCAAGATCGATCAGCTCAGGGTCATCTACCTGGTCCGCAAATTCCATTCGGCCCTTCGCGTAAATAGCCATTTCTATGCCCTGGATGCGGTTGAGACGCCATTCGATGTCGGCAAGAGATTGAACGAGGGAGCACTCGGCATGCCCAACCGGTGACCAGCGCCTGGCGAAGCTATCGATGTGGGCGCGATATTCGTCCGCATCGTCGCTCGGCAGCAGAACGGTGCGGCCGGTCAATCCGGTCTTCACGGCGTTCAGTGAGACCTTGGTTTTTCCTTCGATAGACTTGGGGCCGGAAGACAATCGGGCATTCGCTTGATTGGCGGCAAGCCTGGCGGCAGAGATCTGAGTTGGGATCGCAGGGGCGGCAACGGCTGCTGCTGGAGTCTGGGCTTTGCGGGCCAGTTTTCTTTCCTTACGTTCCTGAGCGCGGCGGAGGGATCGGGCGTTCATCTTGTTCTCCGAAATGGAAATGGCTCCCGGAGGGGAAGATCCTCTGTGAGCCTGTTAGAACGTAGCACGGCGATGCTCGAAAACGAACCACGGCGAACGTTTTTGTTTGTAAGTGAAAGAATTCAGGAGAGATATAAATATCAGGTTTTCGTGACCGGAATTGACGCCAATATGAATTCCTGACCGGTGAGTCCTTTAGTATGCCGCTGTCCCTCAGTATGCCGCTGTCCTCCGCAGGCCACAAAAACCGATGGCCTGCGCCACCTAGCCTACTAGTTCCCGCATTCACAGCACAAGATGCGTGTGTGTTACGATGGCGTATTTTTTTTACTGACCTATGCGCGAACCCCTATGCGCGAACCGGGCGTGCCGTGGGGCTTAGTTCTTTGGCGGCCACGGATATTTTTTGAACATTTTATTGACCGCCTTTTCGACCATCTGGGTGTTCTTGTTGCCGTTGTTGCTCAGGGTATTTTGAGCGATCCCTCGCCAAACGAGAGACTGACCCTTCACGTCGTACAGGTCGACAATCAACGTCCCTTCCACGTTTTGCTGGGGAGTGATGGTGGCCATGCCTCCGCCGAATCCTATTCCGCGCATACCCCACGCTTGATAAGAGGTCGTCTGCTTCAGGCCACCGCTGGCAATGACGATCAGGTCAGGTTTTTCAGATTCCTGCACCATCCGTAAACCCTTACTCTGCAATGCCGAGTTGATGTTCTGTTGCGCCCCTTGCGCCAGGATCGAGTTGCGGATTTGGTTGGCGTTGTTGGAACCCCAGGCATAGGTGTGAAACTGTGAAAAGTCTTGGCTCTTGTTGTAATTGACCGAAACTTGTTGCCCGAAGGCAACGGTGGTTGCCATGCACAGCAGCATCACGGACAGCACGAATCTCATTTTCATGATCGGTACGATGTGCGTTTCACAAAATCGACTCAAGAAAGATGACCGGTCTCTCCCACCGTGCTTCAACGGTCATCCGATTGCTGTGCGTGTAGCGATCGAGAGAGGCTTATCAGGTTTTGGGGAATCACCCGAATGATGCCGCGACGCGGGCTGTCAATATCGGCTATGAGAAAGAATGAAATGGATACGACCAGCGGTACGACGAGAAGCAGGAAGGTTTCCGTTTTCGCGCCATGGGCGCCATAGCCGATCAACAGATTGCAGCAGATAGCAATCGTTATCATCAGGCCCCATGCCGCGGGTGGTATGCGATTCCACCAGGCGGCCTGCGTATATCCCTGCGAGTTCAACACATCATTCATGCCGGCAACGGCCAAGGCGGCCAGCGGTGTCGAATCCGCCTCAGCGGGAGCCACAGCGGTGGACCACAAGCCGGTCTGCAGTTGCGCAGTATAGGCGTCGACCCGCTGAAGCTGCCGCTCATCGCGGGTGCTATAGAACAAAACACGCTGATCGAGATATTTCCGTAATAACGCCCTTACTGTAGCCGCTTCGGCGGCAGGCAGCAGGTCCGCACGGAGATACTCTGTTCCAATCGCGTTGGCCTCAGCCTCCTCGTAGTTCTTGCGCTGGTCGTATCGGCTGATGGCCATCGAGAAACTGAATCCGATAATGAGGCCGAGCAGTGTCAGGGTAGCGCCCAGAATAATTCCGAAGTCTTCCCGCTCGTCTTGCACCGCCCGCCTCTTTCTAAGGGCGACCCCGATCCGCGCTGAGAGCCACAACCCGACGAAAGAGAGAGTGAAGACAATGAACGGGGATTTCATCGATGCCTGAATACTATAGTTCTGGTTGCGTGTTCTGGTCAGGTTCAGCTTCGGCCTGCCAGCGCGATTTTTTCTGAGAGACTGATGCTCCGCGCCAGCGCGAGATGGAAAAAAGCCCCGCAAAGCAATAACCCGAACTTCGCATCGGAGATATCACATACCATGTCAAGTATGTGTCGTCGCTGCCATGGTGAGGAAATTTGAACCACCGGGGGATGGGCAGATATGAACACGGGAAACGATAATTCAGAGCCAACCCTACCAAATCGTCCAGAAATTGAGAGCGACGAACGCTGGCGCGCCGCGTTCGAGAACTCAGCAATCGGTATCGCTCTGCTAGACTGCAATGCCCGTTTTGTCACCGTGAACTCTGCCTATCAAAAGATGCTGGGTTACACCGAGAAAGAATTCCAGGCGATGTCATGTTTGGATATTACGTGGGAGGAAGACCAGGGGATCAGTTGGAAATGGTTTGTGGAGCTGCTGGATGGAACACGCCCGTACATTCAGGTCGAAAAACGGCTTAAACGGAGCAATGGCACCCCCATTTGGATCCGTATGAACGAGTCCCTTGTTCCAGGAACAGAAAAAACGTCACCGTTTCTACTGGCCGTCGTAGAAGACATAACCGAGCGTAAACGGGCAGAGGAAGCGCTGCAGCAGAGCGAACTGCTCTATAAGGAAGTGCTCAACAACATTCCGGAATGCGTCTTTGCGCTTGACGTTACCCCGGACTTCCGCTTCAAGTTCGCCGGGTTCAACTGGGCCGAGGAGCAGGCGGTAGGCTTTTCCAGTTCGGAGGTTACCGGCAGATTCGTCGAGGATGTGCTCTCCGCAGAAGTTGCCAATAAGGTGACCGTGCATTATCGGCATTGCCTGGAGAGCGGGACAGTCACCGAATATAAGGACGAACTTGATCTTCCAATAGGAAGACGATATTTTCGAACGAGCCTCATTCCAGTGCGAAACACGGAAGGCCGTATCTATCGGATTGTCGGATGCTGCACTGATCTGACCGAAATAAGGCGCGCGGAGGAGGAGGCGCTCGTCCGGCAAAAGCTCGAAAGCCTGGGTGTTCTGGCGGGCGGCATAGCCCACGATTTTAATAACCTGCTGGGGAGCATACTTACGAATGCGGAACTCGCGGAAACTCAATTAGCGGCCGGCGGCTCTGCTGTTGAGGAAATCGGAACAATCAAGGCGGTCGCGATCCGGACTGCCGAGATTGTTCGAGAGTTGATTGTTTACTCGGGACAGGATCAAGCAGATTTCGAGCCTACGGACGTGTCGCAGCTCGTAGAAGAAATGCTCGAGCTACTCAAGATTTCCATCTCGAAACGTGCGACGTTGAAGACCGATCTCGGTAAGAAGCTTCCCGCGGTGCGCGCCAATCCCGCGCAGATCCGCCAAGCCCTGATGAACGTGATTGTCAATGCCTCAGAATCATTCGGGGAGAAGGATGGGGTGATCAACATCGCGACCTCCCTCACCTCCGGATGCGAAGAGCCGGCGCAATATGGGGAGACGCAACTGCAGCAGCGCGAATACATCCGGCTGCAAATATCGGACACGGGCTGCGGCATAGCGGAAGAAGCAAGAGCCAAAATTTTCGATCCGTTTTTCACGACGAAATTTGCCGGCCGCGGTCTGGGGCTCGCTGTTGTGCAGGGGATTGTTCGCGCCCATGAAGGTGTGATCGACATCACGAGCACACCCGGCCATGGGACGATATTTAAAATTCTTTTGCCCCTTGCCAGCCAGCGGCTAAAACGAGATCCCAGCGCAGCAAGCCAAGCTTCCGGCGGGCAAAGCGCCTCGATTACCGCCACGCTGCTTTTTGTCGAAGATGAAGAAACACTCCGCGCCGCAGTCTCTAAAATGCTCCGGAAACGAGGCTTTTCCGTAATCGAAGCCGGCGACGGACGTACCGCATCCGATCTTCTGCGCAGTCATGCAGACAAGATAGACGTGCTTTTGCTCGATATGACCATACCTGGGACGCCTTCCGATGAATTGGCAGCGGAAGCCACGCGGATCCGGCCAGACATAAAGATCATTCTCACAAGCGCCTATAACCAAAAAATGGTTATGGACCGCATCGAATCGCCGACTATACGGGGCTTCATTCGCAAGCCGTTTCGATTGGACGAAATTGTGCAGTTGATGAGAGACGTTCTGGCTTCACCGGGGGTGCGTAGTTCGACGGAGCCCTGATTTCAGAAACAGGAAGCGCAAGATTATGATGCGATCTTAGTCACTATCTATGGGATTCCAACCGGCGCCGGGATCGTACTCGCCCATTGCGGTTGCTATTTCAGTGGTTTTCTCCCCCAAATCCTTTTGGAGGAGCAGCCCGTCCTGATTGATGATGAACGTCATCACGCCCGAGTTGCGGTATTCCGCAGGATAGGCGACGAGAGCGAATCCACCGACCATTTTCCCATCGACCACGTATTCCTTTGAACCGCCTGGCGCCCTATCGCTTTGCCGCTTCAGCATTCGGAAGTAGTAGCCGTGAAATGGCATGTGTGCGTCGGGCTTTGCGCTATATCCTTCGGAGGCTGCAAATGCCGCGAGCGGGCCGAGGGGACTTTCCGGTTGACCTTTCGGCGACTGCCAATACAGACCGTTGTGTTTGCCAGGATCGCTAATGAACTTAACCGCATATTGTTTTGTGGTTTCGCCATCGTGGAGCGCTGAGAAGTACTGATCCTGGGCGTCGGCCACCGCTCTACAGGCGTCGATGGTCGCCAGTTCATTCCGGCCAATGCGGCGCGACAGAATCTCATCCTTTCCGGCAGCTGAATCGAAGAACCACTGGCCGCCACTATTCTTCTTCAGAGGGATCGGGAAGGCAAAATTGTCAGCTCCGACCAACAGGATTTGAGCGCCATCCTTCATTTTGCGCCAGCGGTGCATCGTCCCATACGCTGTCGCGAAGGTTTTGGCGACATTCTTATCCTGCACGGCATCGCCAGAGCTAATGATTCCTTTCGAATCCGGACCGAATATTGCCAGTAGTGAGTTTTGATCGTCTGACTTTGCGGCTGCCAACAACGCATTACCTGCTTCTTCGGGAGAAGCAAACACGCTGGCCGAGGGTTTGTCGCGTTTATCGGACTTGTTACACGCGGCAAGTGGAATGACTAACGCCAGAAGTAGTAACCGGGGCCTGAAATCAATTCCGCAAGATTTGAAAGACATCACATTCTCCAAAACTTGTGTAAGCACTGAAAACGCTTATAGGAAGACGAACCGTTTGGCGTACACGGTTGGCTCACCTGCGCCAGCCGCCACCGCCGCCACGGCTCGCGGCACCACGAGCGCTCGCTTCCCTGGATTGCCAGCCGCCTCCACTAGCTCCGCTAAAGGCTGACCCGCTGCTTCTTGTCTGGGCTCCCCAGCCGCGAGACGCAGGCGAGGTGCTCGCGCCCGAGTGATATGGGGTGGGTTTCTGACCCTGAGTTTGCTGCCAACCGGTCCCGGTGTTCTTGTAGACATTGCCATTTGAGGCCGCGTACTTATCGCCGTTGGCCGTTTTGCCCGCTGCAGCGCTCCCGTATGCGCCAGTCGCGGCAACACCCTTGCCACCCGCCGAAGTTTGTACCGTTCCCACGGATCCTCGCGCTGTAGTTTGATGCTGTGTATACGCAGTCCGGCCGTTCTTTGACACCACCGAGCTTCCGTAGTTCCCATAGGCGTTGGAAGCTTGATGCGTGGCGGCATAAGCTCCGGTGTTCGGGTTGTACGCCTGGCCGACCCTTTGCGTGCCGTAGCCGTTAGAGACGGATGCGCCGCGGGCATACGTTCCAGTCGCCGGATTATAAGCCGTCCCAGCCCTTGCAGCTCCATATGGGCCGACCGCAGTAACGCTGGAACGATAGGCGCCCCCACGCCATGCGCTGTTTCCGTAATAAGCGGTGCTCCGGTATACCACGGCGCCGCCGTGCCAGTTACAGTTCCAGTAGCTGTAGCCCCATCCGCAGCAACGGTTATTGCTTAGCGCGGCGCCCACCGCGATACCAACTCCGAATGAAAGCAGGCCCGTCGCCACTACGGCACCCGTGCTATACCCGGGCGTTACATACGGAGTGCCATACACAATCGCTGGATTGTACTGGGGGACATACACGACCTGTGGATTCGCAGGCTGTATCACGATCGCCTGGGGCGTTTGCTGCACGACCGTAATTTGTGTGCCTGATTTCAAATTGCCGGCCGCTTTTGCTTTGGCGCGCAGCGCCTGGACCGCCGACATTAGATCAGCGGCCTGAGTGGAATACGCCTCTCCCAGCGCGGAAGTCCAGCTGAGGTTCTTGGCCAGGTTATCGAGGACTGAAGGAAATTGTGAGAGCGCCTTCACGCTGGGATCCCACGGTTGCATATCAACTGCCTGCATGAGAGCCGCCCCGGTGAGATTCTTGTTCTGCTCGAGCCAACCGCTGGCAGACGTAACCTGGTCGGGAAAGGTCGCGGCGCCGAATATCTGGGCAACGAGGGCGTCCGGATATAGCGCAATGGGCGCCGCCAGTTGTTGCAAGTCCTCCGCGGAAAGGGGCGCACCTTGTCCCGCATATCCGGCCGAACCGGGTTGTGGCGGTTGCTGAGCTCCGGCTTCGAATGGCACAGCGGTAACGGCCAGCAGAAGCGATAGCGCCACAGACCAAAACTGTTCCATTTTTGCCTCCGTCGGATGATGGCGAAACCACCACACGTTGACAGATGGCGCACTCGGCTTGCGAGTTTATTTTTTTAAACTACTGCCCGGGTAGATGAGTTTGAACGCTTTGGCATCGGGTACAACTGCATGATCTCGTCGGCCCAGCGGCGATGAGACCTGAATGTGTTATTGCCGCGCCATCGCGATGCGCACGGCTTCCTCCGGCGAGACGAGATGGTCGACGCTTACAGCATCCCCGGCGATGGCAATTTGAACGCCTTTAACGCGACCTGAAAACTCATTTCCGCGGGACCCGTAGTCCGGTGAGACAGGAGATCCCGTGTCGACGCCCACGTCACAACCATCGTCGGCGGAGAAGACCATGGCCGCAGTGGCGGCTACCTTGCCCTCACCGACCTTTTTGCCATCCACGAACAAGGACGCCGTGCCACCCTTGCCTAGGCCACCGCCGGCATACGCAAACTCCATGCGCACCTGGTGTTCTCCCGCCGGCAGCACGCTGCCGGATTCGGCGTAGAAATATTGGATACCGAGCAAGTTGTAACAGTATTTGAGCTTGCCACTCTTCGCGTAGAGGCTCCAACCGCCAATGATGCCGCCTTGAGCGACGATGACGCCTTCAGCCCCGGTCGTGGGCACAACGATCTCGGCGGTTACAGAGTGGGACTTGTTCTTGATGTTGACGACCGAATTCTCAGATAGACGCCCCATGCTCCCGAATAGAATTTGGGAGTCGCCCTTGATTAGCACCGGCCGGCCCGCGGTATCTGCGTTTAGCCGTGCTGCAAGGTTGTCATCCAGCGGCAGCACGTTGTACCGTACCGCCTCGATCAGCCACAGTTGCTGCAGCTCATGCAGCTTATCAGGCATCTGCTTGGCCAGGTTGTTGGCCTGGCTCCAGTCTTTATTGGTGTCGTAGAGTTCCCAATTATCGTCGTCGAATGCCGGGGTTACCTCGCCTACAAGGAGCCATGGCGTCTTGTGCCGTGTGACAGCAGTCCAGCCCTTGTGATAGATGCCGCGGTTGCCAAACATTTCGAAGTACTGTGTCTCGTGCCGTTCAGCTGCCTTGGCGTCGTTGAATGAATACGCCATGCTGACGCCCTCTATGGGATGCTGCTGGACTCCGTTGACGGAGAGCGGTTGGGCCAGGCCCGCCAGCTCAAGAATGGTGGGCGCGATGTCAATCACGTGGTGGAACTGGCTACGGAATTCGCCTTTCCCCGTGATCCCCTTGGGCCAGTGCACGATGGTCCCGTTGCGCGTGCCGCCCCAGTGCGAAGCGACCTGCTTGGTCCATTGGTACGGCGTATTCATGGCATGTGCCCAGCCCACCGCATAGTGATTGTAAGATTCCGGCCCGCCTAGCTTGTCCAGCCGCGCCATCAGGAACTCGGGGGTTTCCAGCGCGGCCGCGCCATTGAAATTGATCATCTCGTTGAACGTCCCGTGCAGGGTGCCCTCAGCCGACGCGCCGTTGTCGCCGACGATGTAGTAGATCAGTGTGTCATCAAGTAGATTGAGCTTCTTCAGCGAATCCAACAACCGGCCAATATGATAATCGGTAAACTCCAGGAACCCGGCGTAAACTTCCATTTGCCGGATGAGAACGGGCTTGAGCGCGGCAGGCATCTCATCCCATGCCGGGATTTCTTTGTGCCTCTGCGTGAGTTGACAATCCGGCGGAATAACACCCAACTTTTTCTGGCGGGCGAAGGTCTCTTCGCGCAGCTTGTCCCAACCCTGGTCGAACTTGCCCTTGTACTTATCCGCCCATTCCTTCGGGACGTGATGCGGCGCATGGGTCGCACCCGGCGCGAAGTAGACGAAGAATGGCTTGTCGGGAGTGAGCGCCTTCTGTTGTCCAATCCAATCCATGGCCTTGTCGGTCATGTCTTCCATCAAGTGATAGCCCTCTTCGGGGGTCTTCTTGGGATCGACCGGCGTGGCGCCTTCATAAAGCGACGGGTACCATTGGTTCGCCTCGCCGCCGATGAACCCGTAGAAATATTCGAATCCACCTCCGCCGGTAGGCCACGCGTCGAAGGGGCCAGCGGGACTTGTCTCCCAGACCGGCACTTCATGACATTTGCCAAACTGCGCGGTCGCGTACCCATTGAGCTTGAGCGTCCGGGCTAGTGGCGAGCAGGTGTTCGGCAGAACTGAGTTATAGCCGGGCGATCCGCTGGCGATTTCGGTGATCCCGCCCATGCCAACAGTGTGGTGGTTACGCCCGGTCAGAAGCGCCTGGCGCGTGGGTGAGCACAGGGCGGTGGTGTGAAAGCGGGTATATTTCAGGCCACCTGCCGCCAGGTTTTCCGCGTTCGGCGTGTAACAAGGACCGCCAAAAGCGCTTGAGGAGCCAAAGCCCGCGTCATCAAGCAGGACGATCAGGACGTTCGGCGCACCCTTGGGGGGCCGCAATTGCGTAATCGGCGGATACTTGGTCTCCGGATCCTTCGCATCATAGGTGATCAGGCCTGTGCGCGGCCGATCGGGGATGGGAAGCACGTTTCGCTGGATATCGTCTTGGGAGTTCATCTGCTCTTCCTTTTTTGAGCCGGTCGGCTCGAGGTCCGGTACGCACACAGCGCTCACGAACGGAAGATGGATCGCCCAAACGGCTGATTCAAAATATTCGACGGGCGCGCTCCTTGTGGGATTATGAAAACGTCGCGACGATGGGTTGGAATCCACACGGAGGGGCGCGATTGCGCATTGCGCTGGCGCGGGGATAGCGACGCCGGAGTTTTGTCGCCGCCCAGACATCGAAGTGAATCTGTATTTAATGGCCGGTTATTACAACGCGCTGGAAGTCAACCTGCTCTTCGCGACCGGCCTCCGACGGGCCTTGCTGTCTACCAACCACAGTTTCTGAATGACGGCGAACAGAAATGCGGTAGTTAGCCCGAACAGGAACCACCCGTTCAGCGCCTCCAGTGCTCCCATGAGTTGCCATTGGTATTTCAGGGACAGATTTGCGTGACCGTAGCTTGTTATCGCGTTCACCGAGTACAACACAGAGGACTCGAAGTCAGGTAAAGCGCCGAGAAACCGATAAGCAGCAGCCCAGATGATTGCCTCTATTCCGTGCAGGCAAATGGCAAATAAGGTCGTGGAACCCACCACCGAAATGAACGCGATTCTCGGATGAATGCGCCCAACCATGCGGCCGGAGGCGTGAGCGGCTCCGTCGCCCAAGAGCGCGAGTCCTGAGACATGGATGACCACGATCAGCACAAGCAGCGGCAAACTCCATGCCCAGTCGGCGGTCCACGCGAACGGGTCGGCGATGAGGAGGCCGAAAGCCGCTTGGCCAATTT
>JAICXK010000133.1 GCA_025980435.1 Bryobacteraceae bacterium | reverse complement strand
GTGGGGGCTCGACTCAGCGAGCATTGTCTTCGCCAGCGATTGTGATCGGGGTGTTGAATGTCCGGCGCTCTATCGAGCCTGGTTGCGCGATTTCGCTCCTTCAGCGGCGAACGCCGCAATTAAGTAACAGCTTCAGCCGCCACTTCTTCCTTGGCCTGTTCCACGACTTTCTCGATCTCGTCCTGGTAGCTGTTCAGCAATTCGTCATTAGCAGCTTCGAAGCGCATAACGAGGACGGGTTGAGTGTTCGATGCCCGAACGAGTCCCCAGCCATTTTCGAAGGGAACGCGTACCCCGTCCACGTCTACAATGGCGCGGTGTTGCCGGATGCGATCGGCGACGTGTCGCACTACTCTGAACTTGGTTTCATCCGGGCACGGGACACGCAATTCGGGCGTCGAGACGAGTTTCGGAATACCCTCGAGCTGGTGCGAGAGCGGCTTTCCGGACTTTGCAACAATCTCAATCAGACGGCAGGCCGCGTAGATGGCATCGTCATAACCGTAGTAGCGGTCCGCGAAAAACATGTGGCCGGACATTTCCCCGGCAAGTTCAGCATGCTCCTCCCGCATTTTGGCCTTAATCAGTGAATGCCCGGTTTTGTACATGATCGGCTTCCCACCGAGTTCGGCGAGCTTGTCGTACATCACCTGCGAGCACTTTACTTCGCCGATAAAGGTCGCCCCCGGCTTACGCGAAAGGATCTCGCGGCCAAAAATGAATAGCAACATATCGCCATACACAACCGAGCCATTTTCATCGACAGCGCCGAGGCGGTCCGAATCGCCGTCGAAGGCGATACCGAGATCCGCGCCGCTTTTGCGTACGGCTTCCTGCAAATCGGACAGGTTAGAAAGAACGGTCGGATCGGGATGATGGTTCGGGAACTTGCCGTCCATTTCAAAAAACAGTTCCACGGCATCTACGTTCAGCCTGGAAAGCAGGCGGTGCATTACGGGTCCGGCGGTGCCATTGCCCGCATCGAACACAACTTTCACTTTGCGCTCAAACCGGAACTGAGACGCGATTTCCTCGATATAGGGCGTAACGGCATCGAATTGCTTAACCGTGCCGTCGCCCGACTCGAAATCGGAGTTCGCGATGAGCTTGTATACGCTTTGAATTTCACTACCGTGCAGCGTGCCGGGCCCGCATACGGTTTTGAACCCGTTGTATTCGGGCGGATTGTGACTGCCTGTTATCATTACGGCGCCATCGGCTTTGCAGTGAACAGCGGCATAATAAAGGACCGGCGTTGGAACGATACCGATATCAAGTACATGCGCGCCTGCCGCGAGCATCCCATTCAGCAGGGCGGCGTGCAGACGATCACTGCTCGATCTGCAATCGCGTCCAAGGCAGATGATTCGTCCGCTGTGCCGGATCAGGTAGGTGGCAAGACCGCGCCCAAGCGCCTCCACGTCGGGATCGAGGAGTTCCTCATCCGCGATTCCGCGAATGTCGTATTCACGGAAAATACCCGGGTTGAGCATATTTACTTATTCAGAATAACCGCAGACTGGGTTTGGGGGCTTACGGCGTGCCATTCCCACAAGCATCGTTGATAATGAGGGCGGGGGAAATACGTGAGTAAAACCGCAAGCGGCTGGATTGTCATTCTTATCGGCATCGTTATTTTGATCTGGGGATCGTTCGGGTTCAAGACGCGCGAGAAGGTAGTGGACGTGGGGCCGCTGCATGCCAGCAAAGACACCACGCACCACGTGCCGTATGCGCCGATTATCGGCGGGATCATTATTGTCGGCGGGATCGTTCTGCTAGTGTCCAGCCGGAAGAGCTAGGCCAAGCCCTATCTGCTACGCTTTGACCGGCTTGTCCGAAGTCTTCCAGTTCTTCTCGTCCCAGTACTTTACGCGCCCGTCGCGATAGGACTCAACCGAAAGGCTAATCAGAATCTGTGCGTGAGCGGCCGTTTCCACATCCAGATGCGGCTTCTGGCGAGTGCGCATGCATTGCAGGAAGTTGCCGATGTGGGCCTGCATCATGTCGTACTGTTCGACCGGAATCTTGATCTCTTCCGATCCGAACTTGTAACCGGGGAAGGGGCCGTGCCCGCTGTGTTCTCCCGGATGCGCTGCATCGGGCAGGCGAACGATTTCAGGGCGAACCAGGATATTGGGAGTCGGCTCTTCGAACTTGCCGTGCTCCACCATGATGATGGTGCCTTCGTGCCCGCGGATGAGGCCGGGGATGTGCTGTGAGTTAGCCATGGAGGAGCTGAGCACCAGCGAGTGCCCTTCCGGATACTCGGCGAGGAGGTGAAACGTGTCGGGAACTTCCCGATCATCGACGAACGCATATTTGCCGCCCGAGGCCATCACTTTCACCGGATACTGCGGCTTGTCCCAGCAAATATTCAGCGGGGCAACGACGTGGAAGAAAAGATCGGTGGCGATGCCGCCTGAGTAGTCCCAATATTTACGGAAACGGAAAAAGCGATCGGCATCAAACGGACGCTTGGGGGCCGGACCGAGCCACATGTTCCAGTCGATGTGATCGTCACCGCTTCCATTCGGACCCGCGGCCGCATCAATCGGCCAGTTCCATTCGCCTTCGATGGAGTTGCGATGATACGAGCCCTGGCTCATGATCATTTTGCCGATCATGCCATCGGCGATCGCCTTCTTGGCTTTCCACCACTGATCGGCCGAAGTCGTTTGCGAGCCGACCTGCATGACCCGCTTGGTCTCGCGCGCTGTGTCCACCAATTCCTTGACCTCTTTGATGGTGTGGCACATCGGCTTCTCGAGATAGACATCTTTGCCCTGATCCATGGCGTCCAGAGCGATACGAGCATGCCAGTGGTCCGGCGTGGCTACAATGACTGCGTCGAGATCCGGCATGGCGAGCACCTCGCGATAATCGGCAAACGCTTTGGCCTTGTAGCGCTCGGCCTGTTCGCGCCGGCGCTTCGCGTACACATCGCAAACCGCCAAGATCTGGCAGGCATTATTGTTGTTTTCGCCAAACTTGGTAAACGAGTGGGCATCGGAACTGCCGCGCCCGCCACAGCCGACGAGCGCAACATTAATACGATCGTTCGCGCCGATGACGCGTGACGGGTTCATTTTGTTATTGGTCTTGGCAAAGGCCTTGGCGGCCAGGGCTACGCCCGCGCCCATGCTGCCAGTGCGCTTCAGAAAATCACGGCGATCCAATTGATCTGCAGACATGCGAATCCTTTCGATATGGTCAAAATGCAAGTGTACTTCAGAAGGACATGGAATATCACCCCTAATCGCTTTGTATTGGGGGCGATGTGACTTGAAAATGTAGAGTGGTACTCGCTGCGCTTTATCCCTCATCCACGGCGGCGACGCCGCGGCGTCTGGACAGCCCGTTCGACTGATCGCAATGTGTCTCTTCGCCATTCTCCGGAAGCCCGGTCTTTCGGCCACTGTCCGGGTTGCCGACAATGC
Source organism: Bryobacteraceae bacterium (assembly GCA_025980435.1). Lineage (GTDB taxonomy): Bacteria > Acidobacteriota > Terriglobia > Bryobacterales > Bryobacteraceae > Bog-105. Next base: position 9,678 of record JAICXK010000133.1, on the reverse strand, counting down.
GCTCAGTATCGGCCTGCGTCGGAGCTATGTTGTAGCGTCCCGTGCCAAGCTCTCAGTCACCGCGGGGGGGAGCTACTTCATGTAGCGTGCTTCAAAGCTGGCGACCCGCTTGCCTCCAGCGTCATACAATTCTAGGCGCTGCCCGCTGATCTTCCAACTGTTCACTTGCGAAAAGACCTGCAGGAATGTTTTCTCCGTCTGCATGCCTTCCATACAGGCCATCATCGTGCCGGCCACCTGGCTGAACGTGAGATGGTCACCATTCAACGTGTAGCTGCCCGTCAGTCGATTGCAGCCTCCGAATCCGCTCACGCGATGAGTCTCCGAGTTCAACACGAAATGAGGCTCCCGCTGCTGGTTGGCCGCCGCAAAAGGGACATCCCCCAACCCGGTCAGCTTCCAGTAGGTGTTTTCCAGCGATGCTGTGGCGATCTCCTTCCCGCTGGATTCAATGGGCATGAATTTCGGGGCGCGCTTGAGATCGTAATTCAGGTTCAGCTTGTGCTGAATCTCGTTACCGTTCGCATCCAGCTTGCGCAGCGTGTCAGCGTCATGCAACACGAATTTCAGCGGTGCTTCGCGTCGTCCGTGCAATGCCAGCGTCTTACCGTCGCTCGCAAGGTCCCAGCGTCCCTGGTCGTTGGAACGAGTAGCACGCTCCTGGTAGGTCATGCGCGAAACGAAGGTGTGATCCGGAAACAGATTCACTTGATAGAGAATCCCGGGGCAATCGGCGCAAGGCCAGGTGGCGACGAATGTCGCTGGCAACCCCGAGATAGTCGGCGCCTTGGACGCGTCCTTCTGATCGATAGGCTCCAGCTCGTAAATGCCTGCGTCTGCCATCAGGGAAAGAAAGAGATGACCATCTCTCAGCGTGTATGACCGCACGTACTGCCAATCCCTGGGAATACGATCATTGAGCGGTGCAGGCGCACAAAAGGCGCGTGTCAGCGCAAGACCGCCGAATTGGAGTTGGCCCAGTCCTGCGGATTTCCAGGTGCCTCGTCCACGATTGCAGTCAATTCGCACGTTCACCCTGCCATCACTTGCGAATGCGATTGTGTATTTGGATTTGTCATCAGGTGTCAGCGTTGCGCCATCACCTCCTTGGAATTTCACCAGCTGCCACGACGTGCCACCAAGGTCGGACGCTGCATTCGGCTGTGAGGCTTGCGGATGCGCGCTGGCGACAAAAACTAGTAGCAGCAGGGTTCGAAGCCCTATGCCTCCTACCAGCGTCTTACCGAATTCTCTACGCTCGATCAATGTGAACCCCTTCGACTAAATTGTCGCGCTTGGTACCGCTGGCCGTGATGGAAGTCAAGAAGTTTTGCCTCTTTTACACAACTGTTCATCGAATCGACTTGGGGTTGTTTCCGGACTGTGGTCAGGTGACGGGCAATCTGGAGAGTGAATAAGCCGAGGACGATCTCAAGCTCATGCCGAACGATCCGCCGATGTTTTGCTCGCCGGTTGAAAAGTGCGGCTAGATTGCCGAAGGTGAAGGTCTCGCGGCGTGCCATTTCCGTGCCATCTTATAGTTCAAGGCACAGGTGCCGCTGTCAGAAGGCAAACGCGGTCATCGGAGTAGATAAGAGCTGCAATTCGCCATGATCCGGAAGATGCGCAACCGGAAGCCCGTCGCGATAGATCGCGAGCTGCAGAAAAAATGGCTCGCCCGGCTTCAGTCCAAGGGCGTTCATCGATATTCGGATCTCACAAAGGTCGTTGGTGGCCCCATTAACGGCCCCGGCCGGTAAGTCCGTCTCGATGGCCGCCGTGCCCGGTTCGCCAGCCGAAATTCGCATGCTGAACCGGTTATCGTCGCCGCCCCTGAGCCGTACCCGAAATTCGAAAGCGGGCCCTCCCACCGGACGCTCGTTCAATTCGATACCAAGAAAGACGTTCCGCCCGTCGCTGCCGTAGAGCAATTCCCGTATGAGCGGCGGCTGGCCGTGCATCGGTCCGGAGCGGTTGTCGATTCGATAGCGGCCGCCATCGGCCCATTCGTTTCGGGGCGACAGCACGCCATCGATGTTAGGCTCAATCAGGCCGCTGGGCTGATCGTGCAGCGCCACTTCGGCTTCCTTCAAGTTCGGCTGGCTGAGTTCCTCAGGAGGATCCAGGCCGAGCAGACGGTACATATTGGCCAGGTGATCGCGGTAGAGCTGATCGAATTCGGGCCGGTTTGCGGAAGAGTGCTCCGGTCCATACCACCAGCACCAGTCGCTGCCTTCGGCGATCAGCAATTCCTCCCAGGCGGTCTGCTTTTGAGCGGCGGGAATTGCGGCGGCCCGTGCAGATCGCATTACTTCGTCATAAGCTTTGCGGGCCCGCAGAAGCTGACCCCAGGCCCGGTTATCCTCGTCGGACCCGATCCAGATATCGAAATTCGCGTCAATCCAGGAGCCCGGGAAAATATGGGACAGCGCCCGAGGCTCGGTGGTCCTCAAGCCTTCCGAAATCGTGAGGGCCTGCATTTGCGAATCGGCGGAGATGCGCGAGTAGAGCGCGCGCAGGAAGGGGCGGCCGTTCTCGGGATAGGATTCCCAGGCATTCTCGCCATCCATAATGATGGGTATCAGCGCATCGCCTCCGGCCTTCAGTATCGGCGCGCAATTCTTCCGAAGTTCGCCGATAAAGTGCGCGGCGGCTTCCTCCGCATCCATTCGCGAATAGACGAACCCGATCAGGTCGCTCAGGCGGTGATCCCGAAATACGATCTTTATCTCACTTCCGCCGCGACGCCAAAGATAGGGCCGGTACGTATTCTCAGCCGCTACGGGCTGTTCGAGCGTTCTTGCGAGCACGCCATCATCAGACGCAGTCCACTGGAACCCGAGCTTCGCCGCGATCTCCAGCGTCTTGTCCGATACCGATCCCTCAGACGGCCAAAGTCCCGCAGGAGCAGTTCCGAAGCGTTCTTTGAAGTCGCTTCGAGCGCGGCTTAATTGCTCTTCCGCATCGCCTGGATACGAGAACTGCGCCGGCAACGGGATGTACGGGTGCGATACATTCGCGATATTCGAATCGCAGACCAGCGGAAGAATCGGATGGTAAAACGCGGAGACGGAAAGCTCGATCTGTCCGGTCTTGTAAAAGTCGCGGTAAACCGGAATCACGTTTGCTAAAGCCTGAAGCTGTTTCGATCCAGCCAGGGCCTGATCCTGCGCGGTGAAATCCCTGCCGCGCGCCAGCAGGTCGCGAATTCCACCATCGTTGCGCAAATATTCTTCATCGAACCAGGCGAGCTGCGATAGCACCTGCAAATCGCGGATCATCTGCGGATCGAACGAGGCGGCGGCGCAAGCTGTATTCATACCGCATTGCTGCATGATCCGAAGGAGTTCCGCATATCGCGGGAAGCGCCCGATGGCGTGTTCCGCATTGGCCTGGAAGAAGTAACGGAGTATGAAGTCGCGTTCGCCGGGCTCCAGATCCTCGGCTTTCTTGAGGGCCAGCCGCAGAAACGGGTCGGACGCTTTTCCGCTTGCATAGTCCTCAATCTGAAGCAGCAGGGAGGGCACCAGGTTGAACGTCTGGTGTATCTCGGGGAACTCATCCAGGATTTTGACCATCCCGTAGTAATCCTTCAGGGCGTGCAGGCGAGCCCAAGGTAACCTATATTCGCCGGTAACAAGATCCTTGTATAACGGCTGATGCATGTGCCATAGGAAGCACAGTTTGATTCGGGGCATCTGAATTTAAAGAGTAGACCGGATAAATTCCAGAAGCATTACAGCCGGCTCCCATAATTCTCCTGAAATGATCATAGTCAACAATGAAGGTTTGCGCTTTTACCGCTAATTATGATCCAAGCCGTCATTCGCAGGAGGTCGCCGTTCGCGCTGATCAGCTCACGGCTGGTTGCGTTTCTGGCGGTCCTGGGACCCGGTTTCATTACGGCCAACGTGGACAACGATCCGGGCGGTATTCTGACCTATTCCCAGGCAGGAGCTCAGTTCGGTTACCAGTTGCTATGGACGCTGATTCCGGTAACCATCGGCCTGATCGTCGTTCAGGAGATGGCGGCGCGAATGGGCGCGGTGACGGGGAAGGGGCTATCGGACCTGATTCGGGAAGAGTTTGGGCTGCGAGCCACGTTCTTCACCATGGTTGTGCTGGGGCTGGCGGATTTCGGCAATATCATCTCGGAGTTCGCGGGCCTGGCGTCCGGCATGGGTATCTTTGGCGTCAGCAAATACATCGTAGTGCCGCTTGGCGCGGCGCTGGTCTGGGTTCTCATTGTCCGAGGACGCTACAAGCCGGTGGAACGGATTCTGGTTCTCGCGTCACTGGTTTATTTCGCCTACCCTGTCTCGGCTTTTCTGGCGAAGCCGGACTGGAATCTGGCATTAAAGCAGACCGTCATCCCAACCCTGAGCAGCGATCCCGCCTATCTGGTGGTGATCGTCGGGCTGATCGGGACGACCATTACCCCTTGGATGCAGTTCTACCTGCAAGCCTCGGTGGTCGAAAAGGGCGTCGACACGCGGCACTACGGGCTGTGCCGCCTGGATGTGATTATGGGGTGCGTGGTCACCGATGTGATCGCATTTTTCATCGTGGTTTCGTGCGGGGCCACTATCTATCACTCGAATCATCCTGAAATCACCGATGTTGCGCAAGCGGCGGTTGCATTGAAGCCCTTCGCAGGAAAATTTGCGTCACTGCTGTTTGCAGTGGGCTTGATCAACGCATCCCTTATGTCCGCCGCCATTCTGCCGCTGGCAACGTCATACAACGTCTGCGAGGGGCTCGGATTCGAATCCGGTGTCGACAAGCGGTTCTCAGAAGCGCCGATTTTCTATTGGCTGTACACACTGCTGATTGGCGGCGGAGCGGGCATCGTGCTGATTCCACATCTGCCGCTGCTCAAGTTCATTCTGTATTCCCAGGTTGCGAACGGCATACTGATACCGTTTGTGCTGGTTTACATGCTCCTGCTGGTGAATCGCCCGCGGCTGATGGGCTCCTTCAAAAACAAGCGCTGGCAGAACGGGGTTGCATGGGGGACCGCCGTCACGATGATTGTCCTCACGGGAGCCTGGGTTTATACCAGCATCGGGGAATAGGCGATACGGATAAACTGAAGTAGAAAGCCGTTTAGGAGCATCCACATGAGATTCGGTGGTTCTATGTGCCCTACGTGTTTGTCGAAACAAGTTCGCAGATCTCATACCCGCTGGCGCGATTTGCCGCTGGTACTACTCCACGTAGTTCCGACGCGGTGTCTTGTCTGCTATCGCCGCTTCTATAGCTGGCCGTGGCTGCGGACCCAGTAAATCAGCCACGAGCGGATACCATGATTCCATGCGTGAACTGGTTTTAACTCTTTTGTAAGCTTCCGAGCGTAATCCGGGGTGCTACGATCAGGTCGGAGACGCGGATTTCTGTGCCGCGCCTGCATGCATGGATGTATCTCCGATCACTGTTCCGCGCGTAGAGGCGCCGCAGCGGCTGACATTACCCTTCGAACCGCTTCCGCAGTTCCGGCGGAACACCCTGGAAGAATCCCCGGCACGGGCGGATAATCGCGGCAAGCGCATCGGCATCTTCATCGTTGCGTATAACGCGCTCACTACGCTCAGCAAAGTATTAAAACGAATCACTCCGGACGTATGGCAAAACGTGGAGCAGGTAGTCGTATTCGACGATGCCAGCGACGATGCCACTTATGAACTAGCGGTGGGAATCCAGGCGATGACGAATGTCCCCAAGCTTCGCGTATTGAAGCACGCGAAGAACCTGGGCTATGGCGGAAACCAGAAGGCCGGATACCGCTATTTCATCGAGCAAGGTTTCGACGTGGTGGTCCTGCTTCACGGAGACGGCCAATATGCGCCGGAACTGTTGTCGCATATGTATGCGCCGCTGGTCCGAGGCGAAGCCGACGCCGTTTTCGGTTCGCGCATGATGAAGGATTTCGGCGGACCGTTGAAAGGCGGCATGCCGCTCTATAAATATGTGGGGAACCGGGTTCTAACGGCGTTTGAGAATCGCGCCCTGGGGCTGCACCTTTCGGAATTTCACAGCGGGTATCGGGCCTATAATGTTCACGCTCTTGCGCAAATCAAGCTCGATAAGCTCACCGACGATTTTCATTTCGATACGGAAATCATCATCAAACTTCATCACCAGAACTTCCGGATCGTAGAGGTTCCCATACCCACTTTTTACGGCGATGAGATCTGCCGGGTAAATGGTCCGAAATACGCCAAGGCAATCGTACGGGCGGTGTATCGCTATGCCAAGACGTCGCGCGCGGTACGCTCCTACCCGGAGTACGCGGAGTATTTTGTCCCGTACGCGGTGAAACGCAGCCTTTACTCGCTGCATTATTACGCCTCCCGGCTAGTGGGAACGAATCAGCGAGTGCTCGATTCCGGAAGCAAGGATGGCGCCTTCGGAGGCGAACTGGCGCGCGCCGGGAACAGCGTGACCTCATTGGACTGCGAGCCCGGAACGCCGACACGCAACAGGCTTGAAGCCGGTTTTGGCTGGCTTATGAACCGCTCTGTCGAGCCGTTCGATCGGATTCTACTGCTGGATGTGCTGGAGCACCTAAGCGATCCCTCCCGAATCCTTCAGGACTCACGGCGGCTCCTCGCCCAGCGCGGCAAGCTCATCGTCTCGGTACCGAATGCAGTGAATCTCACGGTCCGGCTAATGGTTTTGTTCGGCCGCTTCCAATACAGCGATCGAGGTATTCTCGACTGGTCGCACGTTCGCTTTTTCACCCGGAGGACGGTTCGCAGTCTGCTGGAGCAATACGGGTGGCGTATCACCGGCTGCCATTTTACGATCATTCCCGTGGAGCGTGTTATTCCGATTCGCCCTAATAACCCCCTGCTTCGACTTACCAATCATCTGCTCCGGCTGATTACTGCTGTTGCTCCCGGCCTATTCGCGTATGAGATCGTGTTAGTGGCCGAGCGGTAATTGCGAACCAGAAATAGATCGAAGAAAAGGCGAGGCATGTCTCGCCACTACGTGAAATCGGGTGTTCCGCAGGAGTCGGGCATGCCGATCCGGTTTGTGACAAAAGGCACGATTTTCGGATTCAGCGATAGGCAACCGGAAGCAGAGAAGCGACGATTTCCCTGAACAGGCCTTTGTTCCCTTTTGATGTAAATGCTGCAGACAGTTTTACCGGCGAGACAGATCGTGAGCAGTATCGCCTAACAATCAGGAGAGAATTTATGGCAGAAGTAACTTCAGAGTACGTTGCAGAAGATGCAGCCGTTCTTTCGCGTAAGATTTCATGGTCCGCCGTATTTAGCGGGACACTGGTGGCGCTTGCGATAGAGCTGCTGTTTGCCGCGTTCGGACTGTTCATCGGGTTCACGATGTCCGGAGGAGGTGGAGGGGGAATCAGCGCCTGGTCCCAGGCGTGGTATTTCGTGACCGCATTTGTAGCGCTGTTTGTGGGTTCGTGGGTGGCTGCCCGGTCTGCCGAGAGTCTTTATGGCGGCGGCCGGACCCATGGGGCAGTTACTTGGGGCCTAACTACGATGTCGACATTCGCGTTTGGCATCTGGCTATTTGGAAGCGCCTTGAACGCAGCCGTTATGACGGTTCGCCCGGCCGTGGCTGCCACCACCAACGCGGTGACGAGCTCACCGCAGGCGGCGGGAATGGCCGCCGGCGACGCGTCGACGCTATTTTTGGTCATCTTCGGCGGAATTCTTTGCGCCTATGTTGCTTCCCTGATTGGAGGTAGCCTGGGTGATCGACGGCACTTGCCGCCGCAATTGGCAGCCCGGCTGCCGAGATTCGGCCACACCGCGCCATCGGCTAGCCCTGCTGTTTCGTAGTCGCCCAAGCGTCTTGCGGTGGCTTGCTCCGGCAAGTAACATTCATGGGGGATGGAACATCTTACCCTCATGCCGGGGATCCGAGCACCCAAGAGCAGCGATAAGCTTGGGGATCTCAGAAAAGCCGAGATCTTCAGCAATTTGAGCGATGCGCTCCTGCGCAAGATTAGCGGCCTGGTCACGACGCGCCAATTGAAGCGGGGACAGGTCCTGTTTTCCGAGCGCGAGGAAGGTTCGGGGCTGTACATCGTCGCAAGCGGCGAACTTCGGTCTGTCCGGCAGGATGCCGAGGGGCACGAGCAAGTGCTCTCAACTGAGCATGCCGGCGCCGTGCTCGCGATGGCGCCGGTTTTCAACGGCGGCAAGTTTTACAGCACAATGGTGGCGGACACGGCCGCGGAGGTTTTGTGTCTCCAGACACGCGATATACACGAACTGTGCCAGCAGCATACCGAACTGCTGTGGAACGTCGCTAGAGTGATGTCTCACCGGGTTCGCCGCTATGCCGAGTTGATTGAGACCCTTGCGCTCCGCAACGTGGACCAGCGGCTGGCCCAATACCTCCTGACGATTGCGCGCGAGAGGGGTATCGCGGTCGAATCGGGTCATGTGGTTGAACTTACGTTGACGCGCGGGGAAATCGCGAGCCGGATTGGATCGGCACGGGAAGTTGTGTCACGCGCGCTGGCACATCTTCAGAGAAGCAAACTGGTTGAAGTGACCGGCAGAAGGCTCATCACGATTCCCGACATGCCCGCGCTGGCAGCATTTGCCGGCCTTGAGCGGCGCGAGTCCAAGGAGAAGTCATTGTCCGATCTTTCCTCTGAATTTGTCTGAGCGGTCAGGCTCCGGGGCTGTGTGGCACCTCATCGTGCCAGTCAATCTCCTCCATGGCACGAAGAAACTCATGGAATTCAACGCCCGCACTGCCGCACGCCTGCTCCACCGTCCAATCATCCGCAGCATTGGGCCAGATGCCGAATCGTTTGAAAACCAGTGCCGAGCTTGGAATAGCGGCGAGTAATCCGGCTACCTTCGTGTTCGGATCGAGTTTCATGATCCTGTTTGCCAGCTTAACTTCAGTTTCGCACTACTTAGGACGAATTCGCCGAACTGGCGAGCACTAAAATCCGGTAATTTACCGGGCTCGTTTTCGTGACAATAGACACAACATTCTTCCGCGGCGTGCGCGATGATCGACACGTAAGCAGGGCATGGTTCCGTACTCGTTCACACTTCCGAAGAACATTGCCGCGATCCAGTTACAACGATCGGAAGATGGCGAAGAGCGGCTCGGCGCGATTTCGCAGCTTCCGCGGGACGCTCATCTCCGCGTCTGCGGCGAGGGGTTCAATACGCGTACGGTAAAGGTGCAATGCCGCGGCTTCTACTATTTTGTGTTTTTGCAAGATATCGAAGAGCCCGAAGCGGAAGAATTCTAGTCGAACGCGATCCGCATACCGGTTGAAAAGATCCCACAGGTGTAGCCTTCAGTTATGACTCGATACGCAGCGTGCGCTCTGCTGCTGGCCGGACTGGTGCCGGTTGCAGCGCCGGCCCAGGACTGGATGCAATTGTTCAATGGAAAAGATTTGAAGGGATGGAAGCATGTTGGACCGGGAAACATGACGGTCGAAAATGGGCTGATTCAAACCCACGGCGGCATGGGATTGCTGTATTGGACCGGTGGGACGATCGGGAACTGTGTTCTGCGAGTGGTTTACAAAATGCGCGACCAGAACGACAACTCGGGCGTGTACATCCGCATTCCGGTAGAACCGAGGGAGCCGTGGATGCCGGTATATTACGGCTATGAAGTACAGATCGACAACGTGGCAAAAGGCGAGGACGAGTATCACAT
>JAICXK010000356.1 GCA_025980435.1 Bryobacteraceae bacterium | reverse complement strand
GTTGAAAGGTGTATCGATCAGGGGCTGTAGTATGTGCCAGATCTCCTCCCAACACTCCCGGACGGGCTGGCCGAGGGCTCTCGGGTGCTTCATACCGAGGATTGGGCGGTAGGCGTCGTTGTAGATAGACGCGTATTCGGGCCCCCACCACAGAAGCAGTGGAAACCGGTTAGCCAGCAGGAAGCTGACCATCATCCGCAGCGCCACCGACCAACCGTCAATGGGACCGAGCGAGGTCTCGGACCAGTCGAGGGTGCGGATCAGCGCGCCCATCTCTCCGCCGCCTTTCAGGAAATCCAGACCGGGTGTTGAAGAAAGCTCCTTCTCGGGCGCACCCACTACGCTTTCGCCAGACTTCATCAGAATGCCTCCTGGATTTTCGGAGACCACGCACACTCTCCGCGCCAGCGCGGAAGGCATCGCCATAACAGAGGCGCTGGTTGATTATGTTAACAGCACGGGGGTGAAAGCCGAACCTGTTACTATCGTCAGTTTATGAAGGGTATTGTGTTGGCGGGAGGAACGGGCAGCCGCCTGTTCCCCTTGACAAAGATCACGAATAAGCATCTGCTGCCGATCTACGACAAGCCGATGATCTATTATCCGATTCAGAGCCTGGTGGAGGCGGGAATTCGAGATCTTTTGATAGTGACCGGCGGCAGGAATTCCGGCGATTTCCTCCGATTACTGGCAAATGGAAAAGAGTTCGGGCTGAAGCACATCAATTATACGTATCAGGAAGGCGAGGGAGGAATTGCAGAGGCATTGGCGCTGGCTGAACACTTCGCCGAAGGCAGCAAAATTTGTGTGATCCTGGGAGACAACATCATTGAGGGCTCGATTGCGCAGGCGGTCCAGGATTTTCAACAGCAGGAGCGCGGGGCCAAAATCCTGCTGAAGCAAGTCGATGACGCGGAACGGTTCGGAGTGGCGGAGATCCAGGGCGACCATATAGTTGGGATCGAAGAAAAGCCGTCCCGGCCGAAATCGAATTATGCCGTCACGGGCATCTATATGTATGACCAGACGGTGTTCGATAAGACGCGCACGTTGAAACCGTCAGCGCGAGGCGAACTCGAGATTACGGATGTGAACAACGCCTACATTCGGGAAGGCACCATGACGTTCAACTACCTGGAAGGATGGTGGACAGACGCGGGCACGTTCGAATCCTTAATCCGGGCAGCGAATCTCGTACACGGAACTCTGCCGCGGCAAAAGGAACCGGTTATGGCGGGCGCCAGCGGAGTAAAGGACGCATGAGCGCCGCGGTATTAGGCATTTTGGACTCGGGTACGCAACTCACCGTTCCAGTGGCAGAGCACGGAATCGGGAAGGTGATCTTATCGCCCGGCAGCAGCGACCTGATCGCGGACGTTGAGCTCAAGCCGTTCCCGCTGTGGCCCGACGATCGTGGATATTTTCTTGAAATCGCGCGCCTGGGCCAGGATTTGGTTGCGAAATTTCCGGCCGCAACGACCCAAGTGTCCGCGGCGGTCAATTATCCCGGTATCATCAAAGCGTTTCACTACCACAAGTTTCAGACCGACTATTGGGTGGCGGCTGCCGGCTTGCTACAAGTGGCGCTGGTTGATTTGCGAGTGGGATCGCGTACTTATGGCGCGAAGAATACCTTGTATGTCGGAGCGCTCCGGTCCTGGCAAATCCTGATTCCGCCTGGAGTGGCGCACGGATATAAGGTTATCGGCGAGCAGCCTTCTGTGCTGGTGTATATAACCAATCGGACCTACGATCCGAAGGACGAAGGGCGCATTCCGTACAATGACACGGCGATCGCCTACGATTGGGAGCTGCAGCACAAATAATGAAGATTATCGTTACCGGAGGAGCGGGATTCATCGGCTCCTGCTTCGTGCGCATGGCGCTTCGGGAGCGCTGGGCCGAGCACGTAATTAACCTGGACAAGCTAACCTATGCCGGCAATCCCGACAATCTGCGGGCCATCGGCGAAGATGCAAGGTACCGCTTTGCCCAGATCGATATATGCGATAGCGAAGCCGTCGGGCGATTGTTCGAGGCCGAGTCGCCGGATGCGATTATCCACTTTGCCGCCGAATCGCACGTCGACCGCAGTATCCACTCACCCGCTCCAGTCATCCAGACGAATTTCAACGGTACGTTCACACTGCTAGAGGCAGCGCGGCGCAACCGGATCGCGCGTTTTGTGCATGTCTCGACGGACGAAGTGTACGGCAGTATCGAGCCGCCGCACGAAGCGGATGAAAATTTCCCCCTCCGGGCGAGTAGCCCGTATTCTGCCTCAAAGGCCGGATCCGATCTACTGGCGCTTTCTTATTACACGACCTACAAGCTGAATGTGTCGGTCACGCGCGCCTCGAACAATTATGGGCCGTATCAGTTCCCCGAGAAGCTGATTCCGCTGATGATTTCGAATGCTCTGGAAGATAAACCGTTGCCGGTGTACGGCGATGGCCAGCAGATACGCGACTGGCTCTATGTAGAAGATCATTGCAGGGCCATCCAATCCGTGCTCGAAAAAGGCCGCCCCGGAGAGGTCTACAACGTGGGGGGCAACCGCTCGCTGCCCAATCTAGAAGTGGTAGAGCGGATCTTGCAAGCTACCGGGAAACCCGAATCCCTTATCACGCGCGTCACTGACCGGCCCGGCCATGACCGCCGCTACGCATTGACCAACGCGAAGCTGACGCGCGAAACTGGATGGGAGCCGAAGGTGAGTTTTGAACAAGGCTTGCTTGCAACGGTTGACTGGTACCGGAACAACCACAGTTGGGTGCAGCGGGTTAAGAGCGGAGAATACCGGCGCTTTTACGAGCTCAACTACGCAAATCGCAGCGAATAATCAACCTATTCTCGCTATAATTCGACTGGAGCATACTCCTTCAAAGTGGATCGGTCCCGCCAAACGCTTTCTGCTCTGGATGAGTTGGGGCAGATACAGTACGAGGTACGCCTTTCACGCTCGCTGAGCGATCTGCGGCGCTATTTCGATCGCGTCCAAAAGCTTCGGCGCACGTACGTTGACGATTTCGATGTGCAGCTTCTTGCCGCGGACGTGCAGGAGGCGGTGATTGAGCGGGCGCGGCTGTTACGCGAGCAATCGGCAGCGGTGTACCTGGAAGAAGAGGATGCGGAAGACAGCGGGTTGCCACCGCTTGCCCCGCCGAAACGGGCGGAGTTGCACGAAGCGGCCGAGATTCCACCCGAGGTACCGCGGCTGGACGGGAAGAGCTGGCGGCGCGCGATTTACTTGTCGCTCCTTTTCACGGTCCTGATTTGCGCGGCGTTTTTTTACCTGATTCAGACGGCGCGCCGGATCAATCTGCCGGAAGCAGTAACAACCAGCAACGCGGAGAACCCGGGCCAGCAAAGCGGCAAACCGGCCGGCCCAGTTACACCGCCCGCCCCTGTCATTCCGGTGAAACCGACGCTTCGCTTGTACACGGACCTGGTGCCCGGAACCGTTTCTATCGACAACGGCGCGCCGGAAGATCTGAAGGATGGTGAGCTCGTTCTCGATAATTTGCAGCCAGGACGCCATACGATCAAGGTGGCCGGCCGCAGCGGCAATGCGGGTTTCAGCTTCGATGTAGTGGACAAGGCAGCGCCGCAACTTGTCGGTCCTCCTACCGCGGTGAATGCGATGGCGGTTTTGGTTTCGGCACAGGACGGGAAGGGCCGGGTCTTTACGAACGCGGAATCTTCCGCTCTTTCGATGGACGGAAAGCCGGTGGGTGAGGTGGGTCCCGAGGGCCTGGCGCTTGATAATCTTGGAGACACCGATCACGATTTGCAGGTAGCGCGGGATCGCGACCAGCAGCGCTTCGTTTTGACATACACACCCGCACCGGCGCTGACGGTGTACGTCAAGTCCGATCCGAACACCGGGACCGTTGTGGTCATGGCGGCCCGGGATGGGGTCAATGTATTTATTAACGACAAACCGTATCGAAGAGCGACCAGCCAGGGCCAGATAAGAATTCCACTGAAGGTCGGCGAATACACGATTCGGGTACACAAAGACGGATTCGTGGACCCTCCGCCGCAAACCGCCGAAGTAAAGAAAGCGGAAGAGACCGCTGTGGAGTTCAGCCTGGAACCGGTGCCGCAGTTTGGAACGCTGGAAGTACGAGGGGCGGAACCTGGAACGGCAATCTATGTCGATAAACAGCTTGCGGCCACGATTGGCAGCGACGGGATTGCAAACGTGCCAAATATCAAGATAGGTGAACACACGATCGAGGTGCAT
>JAICXK010000138.1 GCA_025980435.1 Bryobacteraceae bacterium | reverse complement strand
GAGAGCCGGCAGGAACGAGCACACCCGGTATACAAAATTGATATTCGTCAGATCGGCGATCTCGCCCAGAACCGCCGCTCCGATACCGCCCATTCCGAACGCAAACCCGAAAAAGATGCCGGAAATCATGCCGATGCTTCCAGGCACCAGCTCTTGAGCGTATACCAGAATCGCCGAGAAGGCGGATGCCAATATCAGGCCGATCACTACCGTCAGGATCGGGGTCCAGAAAAGATTCGCAAAGGGCAGCAGCAGTGTAAACGGGAGCACCCCAAGTATCGAGCACCAGATGACCAGCTTCCGGCCGAAGCGGTCGCCGACCGGCCCTCCGATGAGAGTGCCGGCGGCCACTGCCCCTAGAAAAATGAACAGATAGATCTGTGAGCTTCGAACCGACACATGGAATTTGCTGATCAGGTAGAACGTGTAATAACTGGTCAGGCTCGCCAGGTAGAAATATTTAGAGAAGATCAGCGCCACCAGCACGGCCATGGCAACCACAATCTTTTTTCGTGGAAGCGCGGCATGGTTTTCCCTCCTTATTTCAGCCTTATTGGCCGTTCTGACCGGATGCCTTTTGTACCAGCGGCCCACCCTGGTGAGCACGAGGATTCCAACCAGCGCCGCGAGCGAGAACCACGCGATGCTGTGTTGACCGCGCGGCAGTACAATGAACGCGGCTAACAGCGGACCCGCCGCGCTCCCCGTATTCCCGCCCACCTGAAAAACAGATTGCGCCAGTCCATGCTGTCCACCTGATGCCAGCCGCGCAACTCGGGACGATTCCGGATGGAATACCGCCGAACCCATCCCGACCAGTGCGGCCGCCGCCAACAACATCCCAAAGCTTGGAGCCACCGCGAGCAGCAGCAATCCCAATAACGTGGACGTCATGCCAACCGGCAGCGAGTAAGGATGCGGGCGGCGGTCTGTATAGCTTCCAACCAGCGGCTGGAGTAGCGACGCAGTGAGCTGGTACGTGAGGGTGATTAAACCAATCTGGCTGAAATCGAGATGGAACGAGCTCTTTAGTATTGGATAAATCGCCGGAATCAGCGACTGCATCGTGTCGTTCAACAAATGGCAAAAGCTGATTGCCGCGAGAATCGCGAAAAGCGTTCTCTCCTGCGCGCCTGCCGGGGCATTTTCAGCCCCGCCGAGTTTCGTCTGCACTAGCGTCCTGTCCCGCTTGGAGTGGGGCGGACACCCTCGTCCGCGCGCGACCCACTGGTCGCGCTCCCCTGTTCATCGTCAATTCTCATACGGGACAGGACGCTATCTACAGATCCAGATGCTCACGCGCGTATTGCAGGCACTCCACGACGTTCTGCTCTTCCACTTTGAGTGCCTGATCGTGCGGTAACTGCGAGACCCGCGGCAGCGGCTTCGCGCTCTTGTGCGTCTGTACAAACTTCACTGTGCGCGCAAGGTAGATGCCGTTCCTGTCCGGAAAGGTTACCCAGTATCCGTCATTCAGGCATGGAACTTGCAGCGGGTCGCGCGTAATCATTTCGAGCGAAAAGTGTGCCTTCGGCCGGTGTTGCCGGACCAGGGAAACGGCCCGGTTCAAATCCAGGTAGCCATCGCCGAGCAGAACTTCCGAAAGTAGAAAGCCGTCCTCGTACGGTTCAACCGCCATGTTCTTCAGATGGGTACACACCGCGTAAGGCGCAAGTTTCTCGATCACATCCATCGGCCGGTCCAGCAGCGCGATATTATTCCCGAAATCGAGACACGAACCCAGGTACTCGCTGGAGTGCTTACGCAGCAGTGCCACCAGTTCGTCATCGGTCCAATCCTTGTGATTCTCCAGCCCGAGCGGGATCTTATATTTCTCCAACAGCGGGACTGCTGCTGAAACCGACTTCTCGCTTTCCGCAACGTGTTGCCGCCACGCCTCCAGCGAGTGAAACGTCTCGTATCGCCGCGTTCCCAGGCAGGCCGAACGCAGCGCCACTGCGCCAACCTGCTGCGCCTCCTTCAGGCTCTGCTCGAATGCGGCTGTTTCGCTGCCCTGCGGCATGGGAACCATCGCCTCCACGTACATGCCCCAGCGCTCCGCCTGCGC
Source organism: Bryobacteraceae bacterium (assembly GCA_025980435.1). GTDB lineage: Bacteria > Acidobacteriota > Terriglobia > Bryobacterales > Bryobacteraceae > Bog-105. The sequence continues at coordinate 10,894 of JAICXK010000138.1, read as the reverse complement.
GCGGATCTTCGGGATATCTCCATGAATTGCGGCTTGGATGCCCGCCGCTCCCAATGCGTGGCAGCGCTCCAGAAATTCGTATGTGTCTTTGGGACGCCACACGCCCATGTAGGACGTGGTGGCGATTCCCATCTTGTGTCGCGGCAAAGATTCGGCCATAAGTGATCGGTTCATCGCGCCTGCAACGGAGGCAGCGGCGCTGTAACGGACAAAGCTTCGCCTGGTCATCGTAAGGTCATTCTCCTGAAGAAGACAATCGTCAGCACCGCGGATCCTAAACAGCACGCGGCCAGCAATGCCAGCGCAGGCGTCATGCTGTGTGTTTCATCGCGGATAAAGCCCACCAGGGATGGACTAAAAAACCCCGCGAGGTTTCCCACCGAATTGATTAGCGCAATTCCGGCCGACGCCGCGGCGCCCGTCACGAACGCCGTCGGAAGAGACCAGAACGTCGAGTAAGCTGCGGCCAGGCAGGCCGTCGCTATGGTCAGCGCAACTAATCCGATCACGCCGGAAATGCCCGGCACGGCGGAAACCGCGAACGCCAGCGCGCCGGCGATGCCCGCGAGAGCGATATGCCAGCAACGTTCCCCGGTCTTATCGGAGTGATGTCCGACAACAACCATGACAATCGCGGCGGCCGCCCAGGGAATGGTTGTCAGCAGGCCGATATTGAACGGATCTTTCGTCAGTGTGTCTTTCACAATCTGCGGCAGCCAGAAGCTGATGCCGTAATTGCCCATCACGAATCCGAAATACACGAAGCACAGCACCCAGATCTTTCCGCTGCGGAAAGCATCGCTCAATCTGTGCTCACCTCCGCCGGCCGATCTCTTCCGTGCCTCTTCTTCGCGTAAGTGTCGCAACACCAGCGCCTTCTCTTCCTCGTTCAGCCATTTCGCTTTCGACGGGTCATCCTGCAAAAACACGAACGCAGCGATTCCCGCCAGGATGGACGGAACCGCTTCCACGATGAACAGCCACTGCCACCCGCGCAGGCCGCCCGCCGACGAAAGGCTTTCGAGAACCCAGCCCGAGACCGGCCCTCCCAGAACGCCCGAGAGCGGAATCGCCGTCATAAACGCCGCAATCATCTTGGCGCGGTGCTTACTCGTGTACCAGAACGTCAGATACAAAATGACGCCGGGGAAAAAGCCCGATTCCACCACGCCCAGCAGGAAGCGCACCGCATAGAATTGGAACTCCGTGTGAACCAGCATCGTGCAGCCGGAAACGATTCCCCAGACGATCATAATCGGCCCCAGCCAGCGCTTGGCGCCGATTTTCTGCAGCGCGATATTGCAGGGTACTTCAAAAAAGAAGTAGCCGATAAAAAAAATGCCTGAGCCCAAGCCGTAGACTGCGTCGCTGATGCCCAGATCGTGCTGCATCTGCAGCTTCGCGAAGCCGACGTTTACGCGGTCGATATAGGCAAATATGTAACAGAGAAAGAGGAACGGGATCAACCGCCAGGTTACCTTCCGGTAAACCGATTTCTCGAACGCGGTCGAAGGGGCCGCCGCCTGCTGCGGTTTCGTCGCCATCAAATCTCCCGCTTTCGCGCCAGTTCTGTCAGATAGTCGCAGCCCCGCGCCGTCAGGGCCATCATGGTCAGCGTCGGGTGCTTATCGCCGGTTGTGACGAAGCATCCTCCGCCGAAAACAAACAGGTTCGGGGTATCGTGCGTCTGGCAGAAAGAATTCAGCACGCTTGTCTTCGGATCCGCGCCCATGCGCGAGGTGCCCACTTCGTGGATCAGGCTGCCGGGTACGGACATGTGCGGCTTCGCGTCCACAATCTCTCCGCCGGCCGCCCGAAACAACTCTTGCGCATGCTCAAAGAAATCCTCGTAAATCCGCTTGTCGTTGTCGCAGTGTGTGCAGTTGATTTTCAGGACCGGAATGCCCCACTTGTCCCGCACCACTGGGTCAAGCTCAACAAAGTTGTCTTTGCGCGCCAGCATTTCGCCTCCCGAGATCCAGACCCGCGCGAATGCCGGGTACAGGGATTTCACCTGCTTTTTCCAATCGGACCCGAATCCTTGCAGCCCCGGTGCAAACGCCGGAAACATGGCCGCGCCGCCGCTTGCGCTCATGGCGTAGCCGCGAATAAACTTGCCCGAACCGCGCTTCCCGTCGATATTCCGGAAGTTCGGAACGTACAGCCCGCCCGCTTTGCCGTCATCGTTGCGAATCGCGGCGCTCTTCAACTGCGGCAAAAAACCGCTCACGCCTGCGCCGCCTACCTGGTCCATCAGATACTGCCCCAGCACTCCGCTGCTGTTCGCCAGCCCGCCCTTCCCGGAGTTCAGCAGCAGGCGCGTATTTTCGAGCGACGATCCCGCCAGTATCACAATCCCTGCTTCCAGTTCGACGCCCTTGTTCGTATAGCGCTCTACGTAGCGAACACCGCGCGCGCGGTTCTCCGCATTCATCAGAACGTGGCTAACCACCGAATCGCACCGAACCGTGACGTTTCCAGTCTTCAACGCGGGCGGAAGCGTCGAGGCAACCGTATTAAACATCGCGCCCACGTCGCATCCGTTAAAGCAGTTGCCGCAATAGTGGCACGGCGGCCGGTTGTGCAGCATCTTCGTGAGCTGCGCCACCCGCCGCGGCGTGTGCGGGAAACCGATCTTACTGCATGCCGCCTGGAAGATCGTCTCCGCGCAGTTCAGCGGCATCGCTGGCAGAAACTTCCCATCCGGGAACTGCGACAGGCCGGCCGCCGCGGCGCTCACCCCGATAAACTCTTCGACCCGGTCGTAATACGGCGCGATATCCGCATAGGAAATCGGCCAATCCTCGCCATACCCGTCGCGCGATGCCGCCTTGAACTCCAGGTCCGACATGCGGTCAGACGCCCGCGACCAGTGGAGTGTCCGGCCGCCCAGCACGCGCGAGCGTGACCAGCGAAACGGCTTTCCCGGGCTGGTGGTGTATGGGTTATCCCGGTCATCGATCATGATCCGGTAATTAAACTCCGTCGCGCCTTTGTAGTATTTGCGGAGAAGTCCCGGTTGCCCGGCCCCGCGGAAAGGCAGTTCATACGGCCAGCGATGATGGAATTCGCGATACGGCTCGATCTTCGAGCCGGCCTCCAGCATAACCACCTTGAATCCGCTTTGCGCCAGGGCCATTGCGGCCCATCCACCGCATGCCCCGGAACCGACAATCGCTACATCGTACTTCTGCATGCCCTTAAACCCGGTGATGCTCAGGGTGAGTGCAGGCCGGAAACTCGCTGAGGTACGCTAGGCCCTTGTATCCGAGCACGTCAATCAATCCCACACGCGAAGTGTAGAACGCGTGTACGGTCATCTCCTTGATCAAGTTGTAAGCCGCGGAACCTGTGCCGCCGGACATACGCCTCACCAGTGCAACCTGCTGCTCCGGAGTGAGTTCGCCGAATCCCTGCGACCGCAGCCACGCCGTTGCCTTCCGCCATCGTTTCTGCATTTCCGGCGCATATTCGGCCGCGGCATGCACCACGAAATCGATGAAGGGCGCTACACAAGCTTCGCGTGCCCCGGGCGTGTCATCCGTCGGAATCAGAATGGCTGTGAATGTGTCTAGATTTCGAAAATCCTCCGGCGAGAAGAACTGTGGTTTGTATGCCGCCCAGTCGTGCGGATCGGGCGGAGCCTTTACGCCGGAGCCATGCGCATGCGCTCTCGTTTGTGCCGCGCTCAGCCATCCGGAAAAGAACTCGCTTCCGCCCGCGACCGCCGTCGCCCGCAAAATCATCCAGCCTGCATCTCGACGAGTCATTCCGTATACGCTTTACCGCGCGGTCCATCCGCCATCGATCAGGATGTCTGTTCCCGTTATGTAACCGGCCTCTTCCGAGCACAGGAACGCCGCGAGCGACCCGATCTCCTCCACTTTGCCCCATCTGCCAACGGGAATGCTGGCCAGGAATTGTGCATTCGCCTCCGGGTTCTGCATGATCGGCTGATTCATCTCCGTCCCGAAAGGTCCCGGGCTGATGCCGTTCACCGTGATGCCTTCCGGCGCGAGTTCCAGCGCCAGTGCGCGGATCAACCCCAGCAGCGCAGCCTTCGCCGCCGAATAAGCGGTGCGGCCCGGCAGCGATACGTGGCTCATGATGGACGTCATGTTCAGTATGCGCCCATAGCCGGTGCCCCGCATGTGCGGCACAAAAGACCGGCACATCAGAAACGTGCTGGTCAGGCTCGTATCCACTACCGACTGCCACTCTTCGAGCGTGAAATCGATCAGGTTCTTGCGGATGTTGATGCCCGCATTATTGATCAGGATCTGTACTTTGCCGAGCTGGTTTGCAACTTCGCGTTCGACATCCTGAATTTGCTTTTCGTCGCGAACATCGGCTTTGAAAACAGCGGCCTGCCCGCCCGTGCTCCTGATTTCGTGCGCAACGCTCTCGAGCTTTTCCAGATCCCGCGAGACGAGCGCGATCGCCGCACCCTTCCGGCTCAAGGCGAGCGCCATGGCCTTACCCAACCCTTTACTGGCCCCGGTGATAACGGCTATTTTCCCGGAAAGGTTGATATCGGAGAGATCGGCTTTAGACGGGTTGGGGGGCATGGTGTTTAAGGACGTAAGCAATCATCCTATCGCGGCCCTCGGACAAATCCTGCCCCTTCTCCCCTACTGACCGGCGCCTCCGTCGCCATGTTCCGGTTCCAATTCGGAACATACGTGCCCCTCTGAAACTCGCCAACCCCGCGGACCTGTTTCGTAATGGTGATCGCGACGGAAACGCACCCATCGCACTCCTTTGCGCTTCGCGCTAAATACTTGACGCTCTGACATTTATTTGACGCCCTGCATCGCCTGTCCGGCCGGTGAACCGTGTGCCTTTCTCAAGTTCGCGCGGAACCCGTTGAAGCGTTCCGCCAGGGAGAGAAACCATGAACGCTGCTGTCAAGCCGGCTCTTTCGAAGCCTTCCCATGACTACACCGAGCGGGACCGCCTCATACTCGAGCATCTGCCGTTAGTGAAGGCCATCGCCGGTCATGTTCAGAAGTCCGTTCCTGTACACATCGAATTGGATGACCTGGTGCATGCCGGTACCATGGGACTCTTTGATGCTGCGACGAAATATCGCGAAGATCGCGAGGTCACCTTCGCGATCTATGCCAAGCATCGCATCCGCGGCGCAATTTTAGACTCTCTCCGCCAAATGGATTGGGCCTCCCGCGATCTGCGCAGACGTCAGAAGCAGATGGAGACCGTAACCCGGGATCTGACCGTAAAGCTTGGCCGCACTCCTACGGAACCGGAAATCGCCGAAGCCATGGGTCTCAATCTCCGGCAGTGGCAATCCCTCATGGTGGATTTACGATCCATTCTCAAAGCCGCCGCCCAGCACAAAGCGGTGGACAACGAGGATCAACCCGCAATGGAACTCCCTGCCTCAACGGCGCAGGCCCCCGACCGCCTTTTTGCCCGCGCGGAATTGCGCTCCCGGCTCGGTTCGGCCATGTCCGGTCTCCCCGCCCGGCACCAGCAAGTGATGAAGCTGTATTACGAAGGCGACTACACCATGCGGGAAATCGGCGGAATACTTGGCGTCAATGAGAGCCGCGTGTCACAGATCCACAAATCGGCCCTGGCCAAAATGCAGACCGCTCTCCAGGAAGGTGGAATTCACTCCGCCGCCGCCTTCTAAGTGGCGCACGATTTATCGTGCCGGCGGGCAGTTCACTGCCCGCTTCCATCCTCACCTGACCTGGCTCAATGCACATTCAGCCGGTATGGCATTCTTCGCAACAGGCCGCCCTTCAACAACGTCGCGCCCGGTAATCCCGGCAACACGCTGCGTATCTTGTCCTCCGCTGCGGCCGACTCGATGGCTTCCGGCGACGACTGTGTGAGAACTTCGAACAGGCTCCGGCGCGGCGGGTAGAGAATCAGGTTCGTAGCCCCGTTGGGTGGAAGGTGGGCTTTCTTGCGGATCAGGCTCACTGCTTCATCTAGCCCGCCAAGGTCATCTACCAACCCGTTGTCATGGGCCTGCGCGCCCATCCAGACCCGGCCCTGCGCAATCGGGTCGATCTGGTCATAGCTCTTCTTCCGGGCCGCTGCCACTTTCGTCACAAACGCCTTATAAGTGGCTTCGATCGATTCGTGCAGCTTCTGCTTCGCGGCATCCGATAGCGGAATGCTTTCCGAATCAATGTCGGCCATCTTGCCGCGTGTGAGCGTGTCTTCGTGAATGCCCAACTTTCCGTAGAGTCCACCGATATTCGGCCGGACGTAAAGCACGCCGATGGATCCGGTGATCGTGTCCGGATAGGCGACAACCGGATCCCCGGTCATCGACATAAAGTATCCTCCGGATGCGGCCACGTCCGACATCGAAATCACCAGCGGCTTCGCGCGGCTCAACAGCTTCAACTCATGCAGGATTTCGTCGGATGCGACGGCATCCCCGCCCGGAGAGTTGACCCGTAAGATCACGCCCTTCACACTGCTGTCGTTGCGAACCTGCCGTACCAGCTTCGCGAATGCTCCCGACGCGATCAGTTGCTGGCTCCCGAACGGGCTGTTTGGGTTTCCCGAAACAATATCGCCTTCCCCAACCAGCAGCGCAATATGATCGCCCTGGCCAGGGGCGGCATGGAAATACGTCCGGAGCGCGATCTTCTTCAGATCTCCGGTCCCGGTCTTCTTTTTCAGGTCCGAATAAACCTCATCCTCATAGCCAAGTTCGTCTACCAGGCCGCTCGCCTTCGCCTGGCTCGCCAGGAATGGCCCGTTGTCGATCAGCGCCTTTACATCCTCGGCGCTTTTGTGACGCGCCTGCCCGATTACCGAACAGAAGTTCCCGTAGATCTGATCCAGAACCTGGTTCAAAACCTCTCTCGTCTCCGGCGACATTCCGGTCTTGGTGAAAATGTCCCCGGCATCCTTGTACCGCCCGATGTGATCCACCTGAACTTGCACGCCAACCTTCTCCAGCGTGTCTTTGAAATAAAGCTCTTGCAGCAGGAAACCCTTTACATCCAGGGAATCGTCGGGCGAAAGGAATATCTTGTCTGCCGCGGTCGCCAGATAATATTCACGCGATCCCGGAGATTGCAGAAACGCATAGACCGGCTTGCCCGACTTCTTGAAATCCGAGATCTCCTGGCGGAATTCCTCCAGCTTTCCCCAACCCGTAGCGAGGTCGCGCGGTTGCAGCACGACCGCTTTGATACGGTTGTCCGTCGCGGCCTGCCGCAGAGACGTCCACACGTCGCGGACTGTCGGCGGGCTCTGGGATTGAATGAACGGGATGGGAATGTCGACCGGCGCGGCTTCGGGAATATCGCCGTTCAAGGCCAGCACCAGCACGGAATCGGAGGCTACGCTGGGCGTTCGGTTCTCAAACAGCCGCCCGACCGCAAAAATCAGCACAAACGCGACAACTACCGCTACCACCAGCCCAACCAGAACCCCGAGGAGAAATTTCCACATAGATCGGCGACCGCTCCACAAAGAGCGTAGCAAGTCGAGCGCGTCGAGGCACGCGGGTTTGGTTTACGAACCAACCGGTGCCGGAACGATTCCGTTGCGCACCGCGTATTCCACCAGCGTCGCGCGATTGTGAATGTCCAGCTTGCGCATCAGGTTCAGTTTGTGCGCTTCTACGGTCTTTACGCTGAGCAGCAGCTCGGATGCCACCTCACGCACGGTATGTCCTTCGGCAAGCAATCGGACGACTTCCTGTTCGCGCGCCGTCAGAACCGGCCCCCTGGCATACGCCTGGCTCGATGCGGCCAGGGCTTGCAGGTCGGGAACAATTCGGGAGAGTGTTCCTTGCGTTTCTTCCGCCGCGGCGACCTGGCGGATTCCGGCCACCAATTGCGCTGGCGTGCTGCTCTTCAACATATAGCCTTGTGCTCCTGCGGCAATCGCTAATTCGAGTTGTTCAGGACTGTCTTCCTTGGTCAGAAATAAGAGGCCGGCCTGCCCTTTCGTCTGGCGCAGCGCCAGCAGAGCAGTTTGATCATGCCTTTGGATCAGATTCAGGTCCATCACCAGAACACCGGGAGATAACTGCTGTGTTTTCAGCAGCAGCTCTGCTAGGTCCGATGCTTCCCCAACCAGTTCGAAATCGGGCTCACCCGAGAGTAAGGTCCGCAATCCGCGTCTGAATAGCAATTGGTCGTCTGCAATCAGTACTTTGGTGTGTCGTTTCCCGGGTTCCAAGGCTGTTTTCTTCCAGTCACTAGCCTTATCGGCTGCGCCGAAGAAAATTCTTGAAAAAGTGTTGGGCAGACCGTGCCCTGCGCGCTTGAGTTCGGACATTTTGTGGGGCGGATCGCCTGATCTGGGTGCCCTCTGGGCATGACGGTCACGTCCGGCTCTGGGCTCGTTTACCCGCTGCGGGGATAGGCGCTTTCACCCTGGCGATGCATGCATCGCCATGCAGGGCCATGCCCTGCGCCCCGCGCGGACCTAGGTACGGGCCATGGCTGTCTCCAACAGCCGGATACTGGCCGTATCTCCCGCCTGTTTGGCCCGATCGAGCGCGCTTCGGCCCAGGCGATCCCGTAGGTTCGGGTTTGCGCCCCGCTGTAGGAGGACCGCGATCGCAGCCGCCCGCCCCAACGATGCCGCCACCATCAGGGCGGTCGCCTGGGAGTCCCTATCGCGGGAATCGATCCGCGCCCCGCGGTCCAGCAGCATTCGAATCACCTCCGGGTCGCCTCCCAGCGCCGCGTCATGTAGCGGTGCTCCGCCCTTTTCATCACGGGCGTTCACGTCTGCCCCATGATCGAGCAGCAGCCGGACGACTTCCTTCCTGCCTTTCAGCGCGGCATCGTTTAAATATGTGGACCCGCTCGCTGTCGGCTTATTAATAGGAATGCCGCTTTGAATCAACAGCTTCGCAATCTCGGTCTGTCCCCGCAAGGTGGCTGCTTCCATAGCGCCTTCAGCCGCCCCTTGCAGCTTGCCGTCGCGCTCGTCCAGGCGTAAAAGCGCGCTCACCACGTTCGCGTTTTTGTAGTCGAGCGCCAGGTCCAGCGGCGTCAGGCCAAACCGGTCGGCTTGTGTCGGGCTCGCTCCGGCCGCCACCAGCGGCCCGATCAAATTCACAAATCCCTTGATGCACGCCTCGTGGAGCGGACCCCGGCCATCCACCGGATGAACCCGCGCCGGATCGGTTCCGTGCCGAAGCAGCAGAACAACGGCGGCAGCCTGGTCCTGCAGAACTGCCTGATCCAGCGCGCTATTTCCGCGCTCGTCTAGCGCGCTCGGGTCCGCGTGAGCAGCCAGCAGCGCCGCCATAATCTGCGTCAAGCCTTTTGCAGCGGCGATATGAAGAACCGTCTGATCCCCACGATATTTGAAATCGGTCCGGGCGCCTCCCTTCAGCAGAAGCCGAACCGTCGCCTCCCGCCCGCTCAGCACCCCATACAGCAGCGCCGTGCTTCCGGTTTCCAAATTTCGCGCATTCACGTTCGCGCCGTGATGCAACAGGCTAAGGATAACGCCGCTATTCCCGTTCCAGGCTGCCGGCAGAAGCGGCGGGTTGCCTCGATCGTCCGGAGCGTTCGGATCGGCCCCGGACGCCAGCAGGCGCTCAACTTCCTGCTCATTTCCGTTTCGGACGGCTCTCTCGAGCGAGTGCTCGTCTGGGTTTTCCGCGCGGCTGCTCACCGCCGCCATTACGAACAAAAACAGCAGCACGGCTCCCCGGCGGGCCATTTTCACAGGCTATCATCAAATTTAGAGAGGAATGCGGAAGGAGAATACCGAAAAGCACCCTCACAGCGCCCCGATTATTGCCCTCCATCATTAATCGGACTAGTACTGAGGGTACCCTGGTTGAGGGCCTGGCCCTATTGACCGCGCCCCTCCAAATTCTCTATTCTCAGTTCTGTTCCTTGGAATTCGCCCCGCGCGAGGAAATTGGCGCTTTAATGGCCGCTCATTGTACCGAAAATCTAGATCCCCTGGCGTTCGTCTGGCAGGAAACCCTGGGCGGTATTTTTTCTATCCTCGGCAGGATGGCCCGCCTGGCGAATCTTCGTGATTCGCGCACTGGCAGGTATTCTCACCCGAAACTCGCGGAAGCGCTGGGTAGCGATGAAACCGATCGCGCGATCCGTGTTACCCACGAGCTCTTATGGAAGGATTGGCTGCGCGGTTCCCTGGAGCAGCAGCACGCGGATGTGCTCTTCTTCCTGCACGACCTCGCTGCCGATGTAGACCGTCTGATCGCGCTATGGCTTGAATCGCGGCCCTTTCTTGAGTACGTCCCCGACTCCGCTCCCGAACACGAACGCGTTCTGTTCATCAGCAACCTGAAAACAGTGCTTGCTCTTATGCAGAACCAGTACGCTTCGAATGGACTGAAGGCCCATCTCGAGTCGCGGAAGGTCCAGCCCTCGATCGTCAACAAGGTGATCGGCGCGATTACGGAACGGTATGCCGATCCAAACCTCTCTCTCGTCTCCATCCTCGGCAAGACGGCTCGCATGTCCCCCAAACGCCTCGGCCGGCTATTCCATGAGGCAACCGGCCAGACCTTCCGTCAATATCTGCGCGAAGTCCGCTTGAATAAAGCGGCGGCCCGCCTGGCGAGTTCCGATTACGAGATTAAATCAATCGCCGCGGCCGTTGGCTATAAGCATCGCAGCCATTTCTCGCAGGATTTTCGTGCTCTCATGGGTTGCACACCCGTTGAGTACAGGGCCACCGGCAAGAGCTTGCTGAACCGATAAAGCAGCGGGGGCGAAGGCATGCCTCGCGCTGGACTTTGGACCATTTCGTAGCGCACGTCTTCAGCGTGCCGCGGTGAACTTTAGTTCACCGGTAGGGGCGATGCCACGCCTCGCGCTATCTTCGCGTAGGGCCAACGCCATCTCCCGACGTATCTTCGCCCCTGGGGCGAGGCATGCCTCGCGCTGGACTT
>JAICXK010000082.1 GCA_025980435.1 Bryobacteraceae bacterium | reverse complement strand
TTCATCGCATCCTGGGGGTGTAGAAGCTCCCAAGGGTTAGGCTGTTCGCCTATTAAAGCGGTACGTGAACTGGGTTCAGAACGTCGCGAGACAGTTCGGTCCCTATCTGTGGTGGGCGTAGGAGATTTGAAGGGGCTTGCCCTTAGTACGAGAGGACCGGGGTGAACAGACCTCTTGTGATTCAGTTGTCACACCAGTGGCACAGCTGAGTAGCGAAGTCTGGTCAGGATAAGTGCTGAATGCATATAAGTACGAAACCTTCCCTAAGATGAGATCTCCCTGAAGAGCCGTGAAAGACGATCACGTTGATAGGACGGATGTGTAAGCGCAGCAATGCGTTGAGCTGACCGTTACTAATAGCTCGTTCGGCTTGACCATAAAATTTAACTCTGCGCTTTGAGTTGCCGTCAATAACTATTCCCCCCAAGTTTTGTTCCCAAGTGCGGCGTGGAGCAGGCGATCGTTTTGCGTCGTCTGCCATTCCAGGGCAGCTCGGAACATCGACTTTCGGGTGATCTCAGCGAGAGGGTTCCACCCGTTCCCATCCCGAACACGGAAGTTAAGCCTCTCAGCCCCGATGGTACTGCATGCGCGAGTGTGTGGGAGAGTAGGAAGTCGCCCGATTAAAATTTAAACCAATGGAACCCCGGAGTGTGTGATCACATTCCGGGGTTTTCGTCTATGGAGAAGAATCGCTCCATGGATCTGCCAAAGATGATCTCCGAACTCCAGGCCGAACGAAACCGGCTCGACCAGGCAATAATCGCCCTCGAGCGCCTGTCCGCCGGAAAAATACGCCGGCGCGGTCGGCCCCCCGGCTGGCTCAAAGTGGAGATCGAACGGGCAACCCACGAATTGGCGCAGGCTGAAAACGTGCGAGATGAACCGGGATCCGGCGGGTAGCGGCGAGTCATGCCTCGCTTTCTTTCTAGCTGATCGTCATGTATCGCAAACCCGCCCGCGTCAGCTTCTCTCTGTCCAACGCGTGCCGGCCATCCAGCACAAACGGATTCCGCATTTTTTTCGCTACCAGTTCCCATTCCAGGTCGCGGTAATCGTTCCATTCCGTCACCAGCACTAGGGCATCGCAGCCCTCCGCCACTTCACAGGCGCTGTTGCACAGATGCACTCCCATGGCCCCATGTTCGCGATCGAAGCGGTCCTGCGCGATCGGATCGTGGGCCTTTACCCGCACCCCCCGATCGATTAGCTTTTGTGCAATTTCAATGGCCGGCGCTTCGCGCAGATCGTCCGTGTTCGGCTTAAAGGCCAGCCCCAGCAGACCAATGGTGCGTCCCTTCAGAATCTTCAACTCCTGAAGAAGTTTCTCTACCACCCGATCCCGCTGCCGGGTGTTGACTTTGCGCGCGGCCTCTACGATGGGCAGATGCAAGCCGTACTCGCCCGCCGTCGCAATCAGCGCGGCGGTGTCCTTGCCGAAGCACGATCCGCCCCAACCGATCCCGGCACTCAGAAAACGCGGCCCAATCCGCGAATCCAATCCGATACCGCGGCCGACCTCGGCGATATTTGCCCCCACGCGCTCCGCCAGCAGCCCAATCTCGTTAATGAAACTGATTTTAAGCGCCAGGAAAGCGTTCGCCGCATACTTAATCAGCTCGGCGGAAGCCAGGTCAGTCGATAGCAGCGGTACCGCCATGGCGGTCTCCGGACGCGGCAGGTAGGTCGGGGCTGTGAAGGTCTGGTCCAGGATCGGCCGGTACAGCGTGTAAAGAACCTCCAGCGCGCGCGGCTCATCGGCCCCAATCACGATCCGATCCGGATAGAGGCTATCGTGCAGGGCCGTCCCTTCGCGCAGAAATTCGGGATTCGAAGCCACCGCGAAATCCGGCGTGGATCCGTCCGTCCGGTGCTCGCCCGCATCTCGTAACAGAGATTCCACCCAATTGCCGCTGCCGATCGGCACCGTCGATTTGTTCACCACTACCGTGAATTCGGAGTTCATGTGCTGGCCGACACAACGCGCAGCCTGCGACAGATACTCCAAATTGGGCGCCCCGGAAGGAGTCGGCGGTGTGCCCACCGCAATGAACACAACCTCAGCGCCTGGAATGGCTTCCGCGTAGTTACCGGTAAAATTCAGATTGGGAGTTGCCTCCTCCAGCAGTTCTTCCAGGTTTGGTTCGAAGATCGGAATTCTGCCCGCCCGCAGGGCTTTGACCTTCGATTCGTCTGTATCCAGGCAGGAAACGGAGTGGCCCAGGAAGCCCAGGCACACACCCGTGGTCAGGCCCACATAGCCCGTTCCGATGATCGCTACACGCATAAGAAAGAGAGTTCAGACCAGCAATGTGTATGATAACCCGGCTGTTTCTCGATGCCCCCTGAATCGGAGCCGTGCATGCGACAATGCGGAAGTGATTGAAACCGTTCGCGCCGGTGCTTCGGCCGCCCGCGCCAAGGTAGTCATCTTCGACTTCGATGGCACCATCTCTCTGGTTCGTTCCGGTTGGCTGGATGTGATGGTTCCACTCTGCGTGGAGCAGTTGGCGGACCTTAAGACGGGTGAGTCTCAGGCGGCGCTGTGTCAAACCGTCGAGGAATTCGTCTGGCGCTTAACAGGCAAAGAAACCATTTACCAGATGATGGCGCTGGCCGAGGCGGTTCGCGATCGGGGCGGCCAGCCGCTGGAACCGCGTGCGTACAAAAAAATGTACCTGGACCGGCTCTGGTTGAAGATCCGGGATCGCATTGAAGATCTCCGTTCCGGCCGAGCCAAACCCGAGCAGTATATGGTGCCCGGAGCGCGAGAGTTTCTCGACAGCCTGGCCGGGCAGGGACTCCGGATGTATCTCGCCAGCGGTACCGATCACGCCAACGTTCGGGAAGAGGCAGACCTGCTCGGCATCGCACATTATTTCAAGGGCCGAATTTTCGGTGCGCAGGATGATTTAAAGAGTTTTTCCAAAGCCCTTCTCGTCCAGCAGATTTTATCCTGCACCGGCGGCGTGGCGCCCGACGAGCTCCTCGTTTTCGGAGATGGCTATGTCGAAATCGAAGAAGTCAAGAAAGCCGGCGGCGTAGCCGTCGGAGTTGCTACCGCGGAACCCGCCTGCGCCACCGTCGATGCCTGGAAGCGGCGGCGTCTCATCGATGTTGGCGCGGATTTCATCATTCCGAACTACCTCGCTTTGGATGAACTTTCTTCCGCCCTTTTCCAGGTTCCGGTAGCTCAATAGGACGATCGCGATAAGGTCGCGATTTTTCTTCAAATTCGTGAGTCACCTTGTACCCCGGGTACGCATCGTACCCTCGAAGAGGTACTACAGTGTTAACCCCAGGAATTGAAAATACACCCGGCGCTTCTCTGCCAAAGATCCTATTAGCGGATGATCACCACCTGATTCTGGACGCCTTACGCGCCATGATGAAGAACGACTTCGATGTGCTCGCGGTAGACAATAGCCAATCGTTCATCAATGCTGTAGAGGCTTTCCAGCCGGATATTGCCATCCTGGACGTGAGTATGCCGGGAGGAGACGGCTTTGTGACTGCCAGGAAGGTGCTCGAGCGGCAGCCGCAGTTACCTATTGTCTTTCTGTCCATGTATGCGGATTCCAGTTATCTGGATCAGGCCGCGCAGGTCGGCGCGAAAGCCTATCTCTCGAAAAGCGTTCCAGCCCACGATCTGATTGCGGCCATTCGTGCCGTTCTAAGCGGTGATAGCCTTCTGCCGCCTACCGTCAGCCGGGAAACCAATGGCGAGCCGGCAACGCATAGAAACGGCTTGACTGCGCGCCAGCGCGAGGTTCTGCGCCTCATCGCGCTAGGCTGCAGCGCGAAAGATATCGCCAATCAGCTTAATATTTCGGTTCGAACCGCTGAGTTTCACCGCGCCGCCATTATGCAGCGGCTCGACCTTCACTCCACCGCTCAGATGACGCGCTACGCCATCGCGAACAACCTTGCTTGAGTTGTTTGCCGGTGGGGCAGGCGCTCTCGCCAGCCGAGAGCCGTTGTAGCAAACGGCTTTCAATTGATCGGTAATTTCGGCGCCTGGAATCTTGGCAGATTAAGCCACGAGTCCTCCCGCCCCGGGGAAAAAAGAATCGCTCTTCGAACCACGGCTGCATAGTCCTTTACAAGTGCCAAAAACGTGGCCGTTGCTTCGGATTGTGTTTTGAACGAACACTCTTCCCATTCGCCGTTCAACTCAATTTTGAGTAGCCAGCCATTCATTAGATCGTTATAGATTGTCTCCCCAAACTCATGTTTTCAAAAGCTGGGAAACTTTCGGAGACTGACCCGGCTGTAACCGGCCCCGCACGGAAAGGTCCAATCTACGGAGGTAATTGGCGATGAAGATTCAATGGGCTTCGGTGGGCGCTGCCTCGGCGCTCGGCCTCGCGATAGGATTCGCGCCCGGTGCCTTGCTGGCCCAAAACACCGGCGGGACCCGTATGGACACAGGTGCGGAAAAGATGATGAAGTCGGCGGACGCCACCTTTGCGATGAAAGCGGCGCAAGGCGGAATGGCGGAAGTGAAGCTCGGACAATTGGCGGTTCAGAAAGCCGGCAATCCCGAAGTGAAGTCTTTTGGCCAAAAGATGATCGACGATCACTCCAAGGCGAATGACGAATTGAAATCGGCCGCCGCAAAAGACAATATGACTCTTCCCACTACGCTGGGCGCAAAGGACCAGGCGCTCTACAACAAACTGAGCTCCCTCTCCGGCGCGGATTTTGACAAGGCGTATATGAAGGCAATGGTCAAGGACCATGAGGAAGACATAAAGGAGTTCCAAAAGGAAGCCAGCAAGGGTACGAATCCCGGCATCCGGAATTTTGCATCCACCACCCTGCCGACCCTGCAGGAACACCTTCAATTGGCAAAATCCGCTGAACAGAAAGTAACCGCGAGCGGCTCATGAAATATCGCGTGGTGTTTCGCGAACGATCCAACCGGATGGGCGAGAGAGCGGATAACCCGCCGAGCTATCTGGATACCGAGCTTGAAGACGGCGTTGTCCTCGACTCTGCTTTCGTCGGACGGCTGGAACCCCCTTCGGTTCACTCTTCCGACCGGGCCGAGGAAGACGACGCTTTTCTCAGCCTTTCGGGCGAGATCTGGGAATACGATGTTGCCGAAGGCCGTGATCGGGAGTTCAAGGATGCGCTCCAGAACTCCGGAATGGTAATCGAATTCGAACCGTTGGAATCGAAGCGCAACCTGAGCGCCGGCAGTACTTAGTCCGGTCGCGGTCGGCCCGGAATTCTGATACCGTAAAGATCGCCTCATGCTCCGGTTGCTGCTGATCATCCTTCTCTTTCTGCTGTTAATCGGCTTTTTGCCGAGTTGGCCTTATGCGCGTGGCTGGGGCCTCGGCTATTATCCGAGCGGCGGCCTCGGCCTTCTGCTCATCATCGTGCTCGTCTTGCTTCTGATCGATCGCAGAGGAATCCCATAGGTTCGAGGTCATCTCGGCCCGACCGAAACACCGCTCTCGCTCCCGAATCCAACCCTCGGAAGGAACTGTTATGAGCGATGCACTGAAGAATAAGCGAATCGCGATCCTCGCCACCGATGGAGTGGAGTACGTGGAACTGGTGGAACCGAGAAAAGCTCTCGAGCGTGCCGGTGCAAAAACCGAACTGATTTCACCAAAGGACGGCAAAATCAAGGGCTGGAATCATACGGATTGGGGCGATTCTATATCTGTTGACGTGAATTTGAAGTCAGCCGACCCGAACAACTACGATGCCTTGATGCTCCCGGGCGGAGTAATGAACCCGGATCACCTCCGGCAGGATCCCGCGGCGGTGCAGTTTGTCCGGTCGTTCTTCGAAGCGCACAAGCCCGTTGCTGCGATTTGCCACGGACCCTGGATGCTCGTTGAGGCTGGCGTCGCGAGCGGGCGAACCCTCACCTCCTGGCCGTCGCTCAAAACGGATATCCGGAACGCCGGCGGTCAATGGGTCGACCAGGAAGTGGTGAACGACCACGGCTTGGTAACCAGCCGCAAGCCTGATGATATTCCGGCCTTCAGCAAGAAGATGATTGAAGAGTTCGGCGAAGGCAAGCACAAAGCCCAGCACGCGTAAGGCGGCAATTTTTCCGAGTCGGGATCACCGGAGCGGAAGTTTTTTAAACTGCTCTGCCCGGGAAAGCGCCCCGCGAAACTCACTTTCGCAGGACGCTTTCCCTCGCGTGTTCATCGGAGGCTCAGAGCAGCAATTGGAAGTTCAAAGCCGCAATCTATACGGCTGGCCTTCCCCGGCCGAGGTGCATGATGAGCCCAACGATAAACAACACCAGAAAGATAAAGAAAAGGATCTTCGCGATTCCGGCCGCTGCGAAAGCGATGCTCCCGAAGCCGAGAATACCCGCGATGATCGCGATAATAAGGAAAATCAGCGCATACCGCAGCATTGCTACTCCTTTCCTCTTAGTGTGATCCAACAGGGCCGGTTTTGTTTCACCTCCGCTTGACGCGCCATCCCACAGTTCCCGCAAAATACTTTGGCCCATCCGGGCGTCTTACATTCGGGTACATGGAGGATTGTCAATGAGAATTTTGAATAGATCTATAGCCGTAACGGCGCTCAGTTGTGGCATGGTCCTGGGCACTACGCTACCGTTGATGGCTGCGCAGGCATCTCAGGATCAGGACTACGGGCGCGGGTACGGGCACGGCTACAATCATGAGAACCTGCGACGCCTGATCGACCGGACCCAGCAGGACATTCAGATGTCCGCGGAATCCCAACACGGCAATCACGACCAGCGGCAGCGGAACCAGGATGCCCAAAAGCATCTCTCCGATTTTGACCGTCACCTGACAAAGGGGCACTTCGACAAGGACGAGTTGGATCACGTCATTGGCGACGTGCAGGGAATTTTGGACCACAACACGCTCATGGCAAACAGCCGCAACGCGTTGCTGCAGGACGTTACCCAGCTTCGTGAAGCGCGGGCGCATTACGATTCGCGGCATTAATTCCGGCCAATCCCAGCTCCGCCGCGCGTGTTTTCATCGCCTCGATGCAGAAGCCGATGTGCTCCTCGAGTGGAACTCCCAGTTCCTGCGCGCCGTTAATAATGTCCTCGCGGTTCACATTCCGCGCGAAAGCTTTGTCTTTCAATTTGCGTTTTACGGATGAAACATCTACCTCGTGAATGCTACGCCCCGGCTTGACATACGAGCACGCGGTCAGAAAGCCGGTTAGTTCGTCGCACGCAAAGAGTGCCCGTTCCAGGCGCGAATCTCTCGTCACGCCACTGTAATTAGCGTGCGAGAGAATCGCCCGCCGGGTGGTTTCATCCACTCCTCGCCCGGCCAGAATAGGCTCGCCTTTCATCGGATGATCCGGCGCGTTTGGATGAATCTCCCAATCGAAATCATGCAGAAGCGCTGTGATTGCCCACTGCTCCTCGTCTTCGCCGAATTCCTTTGCATACGCGACCATACAGGCTTCAACGCCCAGCATGTGCCGCCGCAAGCTCTCGCTTTGTACAAACTCGCAGACAATCTTCCAAGCCTCTGCCCGGGTCATGATTCTTCAATTTTGACCGAATTCAGCTTGTCGCCCTGCTTGATCGCATCCACCACTTCCTGCCCCGATCGAACTTGCCCGAAAACCGTGTGCTTGCCGTTCAGCCAGTCCGTAACGACATGGGTGATGAAGAACTGGCTTCCGTTTGTGTTCGGGCCGGCGTTCGCCATCGACAAAGATCCAACTTGGTGCTGATGTGGATTGCCCTTCGTCTCGTCTTCGAACTTATAACCCGGTCCGCCTCGCCCGCTTGCCGTGGGATCGCCGCCTTGAATCATGAAGTCGGCAATGACGCGGTGAAATACAGTGCCGTCGTAAAATCCTTCGCGCGCCAGAAAAATAAAATTGTTCACTGTCTTCGGCGCGTCTTTCGCAAACAGGTCGGCGGCGATGCTTCCCTTCGATGTATCGAAAGTTGCCGAGTATTTTTTAGATGTGTCGATTGTCATTGGGGGCGGGGCATCATATTGTTTACTCATCTCCCCCAGTTTAGAGGTTGTAGGGCGGACCGCCGGTCCGCGCGGGTCCGCCTGGACCCGCTCTTGGGTAACGCGTCGCATCCTCACCCCGCACACTCCCGTCCCGAAATCGCAAATCGCCTGGGCCGCCCCATACCGCGCATCCCCTTTTAAGTGACTCATTCAGCAGGGAATCACGCTCAGTCGGGAACATGGCTCCCGGTTTGCTCGTATGTAAGGTTTCATGCAGAATTTTCTCGGCGACATTCGTTACGCACTCCGCCAATTCCGCCTTTCCCCCGTTTTCACCCTGACGGCTATCCTGACGCTCGCCCTCGGAATCGGCGGTACGACGGCCATCTTCTCTCTCATTGATTCGGTAATGCTCCGGTCGCTGCCGGTGGCCGATCCCGGCAGTCTCTATCGCATCGGCGATGGGAACGATTGCTGTGTCGAAGGCGGACCGCAGGACAAGTGGGGCATGTATGCCTTTCCGTTCTATGAGCGGTTGAAGCAGAGCGCTCCCGAATTCGAAGAAATCGCTGCCTTCCAGGCTGCCCCGGCGCAATTCAGCGTACGGCGCGCCAACGTGGACCCGACCGCCCGGCCCCTGCGCGGCGAGTACGTCACCGGCAACTATTTCTCTACCTTCGGTATACGCTCGTTTGCGGGGCGTCTCTTTTCAGCCTCTGATGATCGGCCCGCGGCTGCTCCCGTTGCCGTGCTCAGTTATCGCGCCTGGAAGGGAACCTATGCGGGCGACCCCGCGGTTATCGGCTCAACCTACCTTGTCGAAGGGCATCCGTTCACTATCATCGGCATCGCGCCGCCGGGCTTCTTCGGTGAAACCCTGCGCAGCGATCCACCCGACATCTGGCTTCCTGTGCAGCAGGAGCCGCTGATTGCGGGTACGGGTTCGCTACTGCATCAATCCATTTCCGCATGGCTGCGTGTGATCGGCAGGCTGCGACCCGGCGCAACTGTCGCCGGCATGTCTCCGCGGCTTACTGGAATTCTGCGCCAGTGGCTGGTCACCGATGCCGGTTTCCCTGCGGCCTGGACACCCGCGCTCAAACGCGATCTGCCGAAGCAGTTCATCAACGTGGTCCCGGCCGGTGCAGGCGTCGCGGAAATGAAAGAGGATTACAGCCGCAGTCTGCAGATTCTCCTTTCCGTCTGTTCCCTGGTTCTGCTGATCGCCTGCGCCAATATCGCGAATCTCATGCTGGCCCGCGGCATGGCGCGCCGCAGCCAGACCGCTCTTCGACTGGCCATGGGCGCTTCCCGCCGTCGCATTGTCTCTCAATCGTTAACGGAAAGCGTGCTGCTCTCCATCGCGGGCGGTCTGACCGGTCTCCTGGTCGCCGATGCCGCGGGGCACCTTATTCTTGCTCTTGCCTTCCATAGCGCGCACTTCCTGCCCATCAGCACCGCTCCTTCTTTCCTCGTTCTGGCCTTTGCCTTCGTCTTGTCGGTGGTGACCGGCATCGTTTTCGGTACCGCACCGGCCTGGTTCGCTACGCGCACCGACCCGGTAGAGGCGCTTCGCGGCGCAAACCGCAGCACCGCCGATCATGCCGGCTTCTGGCGTAAAGCCCTGCTCGTCACGCAAGCCACCTTATCGGTGGTCCTCCTGGCCGGCGCCGCCATGCTGACCCGCAGCCTCAGCAACCTCGAGCACCAGGATTTCGGTTTCCAGACCGCCCACCGGATCTTGGTCTCTCTCAACTCGCCGCCCGCTACCTATACGCCGCAGCGCCTGGACGCCCTCTATCGCAATTTGCAAGACCGCCTCACACAGATGCCGGGCGTTGAACACGCGGGCCTCGCTCTCTACAACCCGCTGACTGACAACTGGGGCGAAGGCATCGTTGTCGAAGGTCACCCGGCTGTTCCCATGAGCGAAAACTCCAGCTCGTCGCTCGATCGCGTCAGCCCCGGCTATTTTCAAACCGTGGGCCAGCAGCTTCTCCGCGGAAGAGGCTTCACGGAAGCCGATAACGACACCACTGCTCCCGTCGCGGTTGTGAATCAAGCTTTCGTAAAACGATTCTTTCCGCATGAAGATCCCATGGACAAGCATTTCGGACTCGATCTGCCCGCCTATGCCGGAACGTTCCGCGTAATCGGAGTGGTGCGCGATGCCAAGTACACCCAACCCGACAAGCCGGCCCGGCCCATGTTTTTCATCCCGCTCGCCCAGCACGTTTCGTACAAAGAGGACATCATGCAGAAGATCGAAGCGCGTTCGCATTTCATCGGCGGCGCGCTCCTGGTGACTCGCCTGAGCCCGGGCGCAATCGCGCCTCTTCTCAGAAAGACCTTCTCGGAAGCGGATCCGAACTTGACTATCATCAACGTTCGCACTATGCAGCAGCAGGTCGATCTCAACTTCGATCAGGAACGCGCGGTCGCCAGCCTTGCCGGGCTTTTCGGGATTGTAGCCTTGATCCTGGCGGCGGTCGGCTTGTACGGCGTCACTTCGTATACCGTCGCGCAGCGCACCAGCGAGATCGGCGTCCGCATGGCCTTGGGCGCCGGCCGGCCCAATGTCGTCCGGTTGGTCTTGCGTGGCGCATTCAGCAAGGTTGCCCTCGGATTGGCGCTCGGCATCCCGCTCGCCATCGGTGCGGGCCGCCTGCTCTCGGCCCAGCTCTATGGAATTGTAAATTGGGATCCGGTCGCGCTCGGCATCGCCATGGTCTCGCTAGCGGTGTGCGCTTTTATCGCGGCCATCATTCCGGCCGCTCGCGCCGCTTCCATCGATCCCATGAAGGCCCTGCGCACCGAGTAAATTTCACTTATTCGGAGCATTCTTGCTTTTCCTTCCATCCATGTTCGCACATGGCTTTCGCTTTTCTCGCTTGTTCCAGGCCGATATCGGGTTCGATACCGTGTTTCGTCCTATCGGGACAATTCTCGGTCCGGGCGGTTACGACACAAAGGAGGCACCTTTACATCGCTCAGTTCGGGCGGCGGTCCTGCTTTCTTCCATTACTCAACGGCGGAAAACCACGCACTTGGGCAGCTTGGGTTTAACCGGTGGGGATTTTATGTTCTCGGTTCAGCCAAATTTGCGCCCGATCGCGGCGCCATTTTTTACGGTGGCGAGTTCGGGGTCCGGTTCTGATTTGGTGGGGCAGCGCCTTGCGCTGCGGCGGCGTCTCACGCCGCCTTGCTAGACCAGGGATATTGCTCCGGCGTTCTGACAAGCTCCGCCGTAACAGGATTGTTCTCAATGTAATTTCTGATGCGCTGAAATTCATCGCGATGACGAACCAGCCGATCGTAACTCTCGTCCTGCCAAAATGGTTGACCAGTCCGTTGCAGGATCAAATTCGCTCGCCGCGCAGTAGCCGATTTAAGCGAGTTGAGAAGTCTCGATAAACTTATCAAAGGAGTGAGGAGCAGATGCACGTGGTTAGGCATAATGACCCAGGAATGCAGGTCGTAGTGCCTGAGTTTGGAGCCGTGTTGAATCGAGGCCAACACCAACTCGGCGATCGCAGGTTGTTTGAGAAATGTTGGCCCGCAGCGGGCTTGATCGAGCAGACGGTCCATGCTGACAAAGGCCTGGCCAGAGGTTACATTTGGGGCCGGAAAATGACGGGACGGCGGTAGACTCCCCGACAGGCGGAACGTAATGAACACCGGTTGGCCGAGTACGTCCCAATGCGGCAGCCGTCGCCTTTTCACGGTCACGTCAAAGCAGTCCTTCGCGATTTGAGAAATTCTCCAAAAGTGGGGCAGCCGCTCCGGCTGCGGCGGCGTCACACGCCGCCTTGCTCGACCAGGGATATTGCTCCGGCGTTCGGGCAAGGGTGTGAGGAGCAAATGCACGTGACTGGGCATGATGAGCTATGACAGAAGGCGCCCTGCGAGGCCGCCGCAGCGCAAGGCACTGCCCCACTGCCTCAATCGCGTAATCACCCCATAATCATCCATCTCCGGCGTTGTGCCACTCCAAATCCATCGGCTACACTAGGGAGTTTGAGTTGACAGTTTCGGGGGCTCCAACCGCGTGTGCTAAACCTGTGCTGAAACCAGCATCGTGCTCGCAACGTCAGGGGTGTATTCCGCCGGGCACGAAAGGGTTCACTTCTCGCCGTAATGGAAAGGATTCGCTTTTAGATGATTCATCACAGGCCTGGACGCCTGCGGATGCCCGCCCCATTTTTTCTTTTCATCTGCGCGTTTTTCCTGCCGGGCTCGCTCGTCCTCGCGCAGCAAGCCAATGGCCAGAATTCGGCGCCTGCGCAGAATCCTCCCCCCCAGCAGAATCCGCCGCAGCAAAAGCCGCCCAATCCTCCGCAGCCGCAAACTCCGCCCCAGCAGAAGCCCCCTAACCCTTTCGAAAACGTGCCTGAGGCGCCACAGAAACCCACGCCCCAAAATCCAAACGTGCAGGAAGCCAAACCGGCGGCCGTCGGTCAGAACATTATCGAAACCGTCGAGTTCCGCGGCCAGCATAAAGTCCCGCAAGACACTCTGCGCGCCCTCATCGTCACCAAGAAGGGCGACGTATACGACGAAGATGCCATCCACCGCGACTTCATCGCTCTCTGGAACACCGGCCGCTTCGACGATCTGCGAGTCGAAACCGAAAAAGGGCCGCAAGGCGGAATTATTCTACGTTTTGTCGTCACCGAGCGCCGCACCGTTCACACCATCGACTACACCGGCAACAAGTCCATCACCAAATCGGAAATCCTCGATCGCTTCAAGGACCGCCACGTCAGCCTGACGCCCGAATCGCAATTCGATCCCGGCAAGGTGCAGCGCGCCAAAAACGTTCTACAGGAGTATGAAGCCGAGCGCGGGCACCAGTACGCGACCGTTACGCCGCAGATCCGCCAGGTTCCACCGGGCGGCGTGGATATCACCTTCCAAATCGATGAAGGTCCCAAAGTCAAAGTCGGTCACATCGTCATCGACGGCAATAAAGCCTTCAGCGATCGTGACGTGATTCGGGCCATGAAGAATCTGAAGCCCATCGGCATTCCGCACTCCATCCTGTTTGAAAATCTCTTCGCGCGCACCTACGATTCCACCAAGCTCGACGAAGACTCCGAGCGCATCCGCCAGTTTTACCAGTCGCGCGGC
Organism: Bryobacteraceae bacterium; assembly: GCA_025980435.1. Classification (GTDB taxonomy): domain Bacteria; phylum Acidobacteriota; class Terriglobia; order Bryobacterales; family Bryobacteraceae; genus Bog-105. Next base: position 5,073 of record JAICXK010000082.1, on the reverse strand, counting down.
TACTTCACCGCTCGCGTCATCAATCATTCCGAAAAGGTCTACGATGTTTATGGCCGTAGCATCTTTATTCCGCTGAAGAAGACCCACGGCAAGCGGGTGGACGTGACCATGGTCGTCTCCGAGGGCGACAAGTACACCCTTCGCAACTTCAACTTTGTCGGAATGAAGCTGTTCCGCACGCCCGACCTGATCGCTCGTCAGGTGTTCCGCATGGCCCCCGGCGATGTGTTCTCCACCGAGAAGCTGCAAAAAGGTCTCGATGAATTGCGGAAACTCTACGGCAATTTCGGTTATATCGATTTCGTTCCCTCGCCCGATCCGGAAATCGTTCCCGGCAAGAATCAGGTGGATCTGACGATTGACGTTGATGAGGGCCACCAGTTCTTTGTGCGGCGCATCGACTTTCAGGGCAACACCACTACCCGCGACCGCGTCATCCGCCGCGAACTGCTGATCAATGAAGGCGATCTCTACAGCCAGCAGCTTTGGGACACCAGCATCCTGAAGCTGAATCAGCTCGGCTACTTCGACCCGCTAAAGCCCGAAGATGCCACCGACATCAAGCGCGACACCAAGACCAACACAGTCGATCTGCTGCTGAAGGTGAAGGAGCGCGGCAAAAACTCCATTCAGTTAAACGGCGGCGTTTCCGGTATTTCCGGCAGCTTCATCGGCTTCAATTACTCGACCAATAACTTTCTCGGCCTCGGCGAGACGCTCAGCCTGGGCGCGCAGATCGGTACTCTGCTCGACAACATTACGTTCGGCTTTACCGAGCCGTACTTGTTCGAAAAGCCGATTCAAACCGGCTTCACCATCTTTTATTCGCGCTTCAGCTACGACCAGGCGCGGCAAGCGTCCATTTTTGCCGGTCAGGATTTGCGAGGTCTGTATGCGGGGCTAGGTACCCAGAACCTGCTAAACTACGTCACCAACGGCAAGGGCTTCACGACGTTCATGAGCTATCAGTTGCGGCGCAGCTTCGCGCGCGTCGGCATAAGTTACTCATACAGCGTGCAGAGCTTGCGTCCGCTTACACAGGCGGCAACCACGGAGTTCACGTATTTCAATTTTCAAGGGATCGCCGGGCCCAACTCCCTCACCGGCATCGCGGCCAGCACCATTACGCCCACATACTCCTATAACACTGTGAACCACCCCATCATCCCGACGCACGGTTTGCGGGTTAGCCTGAGCGCGGGGTTCACCGGAAGTGTTCTCGGCGGCAATACGAATTTCGTGCAGCCGGCGCTCGACATCGCTTATTTCCGGCGCGGCATTTTCCGGAGCAATGTGATGGGCTTCCACTTCGCTGGGCGCTTCATCGCCGGATACGGCGGAAAAGTTGCGCCACCCTACAGCCGCTTCTATATGGGCGGAGAGGATGACGTGCGCGGCTTCGATATCTATTCCATCAGCCCGATCGCCTTTCTTCCCACCGAACAGGTCATCCCCGTTTTGAACAACGACGGAACCCAGCGTTATCAGAAGGTGGTCGGACCCAAAGGCGCGCCGGGCCTCGTCGCTGTGACGCAGACCATACCTGCGTTTCAATTCATCCAACCCGGCGGCGACACATATGGAGTGTTCAATTACGAGTACCGGATCCCCATCGTCGGCCCGGTCACGCTCGCGCCGTTTGTGGATGTTGGCATCGACCGGCTTCTGCTTCCAAACCAGCTTGGGCTGAACCAGTTGCGTGTGGACCAGTTGAATGCCGAGTTCCCCCAGGGAAATTTCGGCAAGAAGGCCTTCATTGCGCCCGGTACGCAAACGCCGCGAATGTCGGTGGGTCTGGAGTTGCAGGTTCTGATGCCGGTGGTCAATGCGCCATTCCGGCTATATTGGGCCTACAATCCCAGCGTTGTGAATACGACCTTGCTGCCCCCGGTTTTAGTGACTCCCTCGATGTTCCCGAATGAGGCGACGTATCAGAGCGCGATCAACTCGCTCAAGGGCCTCGGGTACGGCTTCAACCTGGATGAGCGGCGCTCCACGTTCCGCTTCTCGATCGGGCGGACATTCTGATCGTATAGACTAGAGATTTCCACGTAAGGATTATTAGATTAGGTAGGTAGATGTTTATGAGAAGTAGTTTGATTTCGGCGGCGGCCCTCGTGTCCCTCGCCTTCGTGGGCTTGGCCCAGCAGGCGCCTGCGGCAGTGGGTGTTACCCCGCCGACGACCAAAGTGGGCGTGATTAGTGTGCAGGGCGCAATCGTCGGCACGAAGGACGGCCAGAAGGCCTCGCAGGAGCTAGATGCAAAGTTCAGCCCCAGAAAGAAGGATTTCGATGCGCGCCAGGCCGAGATCACCCAGATGCAGGATCAGTACAACAAGGGCGGCACGGTCATGGCGGAAGACAAGCGCCAGCAGCTTGCCCGCGATATTGACGAGAAGAAGAAGCGCCTGGAGCGCGATATGCAGGATGCGCAGGAAGAGCTGCAGGGTGAGCAGCAGCGGCTGCTGCAGAGCCTGGGCCAGCGCATGATGGCGGTGATCGAGAAGTACGCCAAGGACAACGGCTACACGATGATTCTCGATGTGAGCAACCCGAATACGCCGGTGCTGTATGCTTCGAGCGCCCTCGATATCACGCAGGACATTATCGCGCTGTACGACAAGACTTCAACCAACGGCGGCCCGACGGCGACACCCGGCGCAACTCCCAAGCCGACCGGCACAACCCCCGCCCCGGGTACCCCGAAGACCCCCGGCGTAATTAAGTAATCGGTTTTGTAGGGCGGACCGCTTGGTCCGCGGGCGACCGCCTGGTCGCCCATCCCGCACTCGACCAACGATACTCACTGGCTTCTCTCACTAGGCCCGCACGCACCGGGTTCTGTTCGATATAGAACCGGATACGATCGCTTTCTCGTTGATTTCGAACCAGACGGTCGTAACTCTCCTCTTGCCAGAACGGCTTTCCGGTAAGGCCCAGCATTTGGTTCGCTTGCTTTGCTGTGAATCCTTTGAGCGCCTTCGTTAACTGGGGAAGCGCAATATGGGGCGTCATCAGCAAGTGAACGTGATTCGGCATCACTGCGAAGCCGTGCAGGGCATAGCGTCCCAGAAGGTTTGCGTTGTAGTGAATACACTCCACTACCATCTCGGCGATAGCAGGTTGCCGAAGATAAAACGGACCCGTTCGGGCTTCATCCAAAAGACGATCCAATGCGACGAAAGCCCTTCCAGAACTGAGCGTTGAATCAGGAAAGAAGCGGTTCGATGGCAGGCTGTCATAGAGACGCCAGGTTAAGAAAACAGGTCGTCCAATCGAATACAGGTGAGGTAATCGTCGCCGATAAAACGCCACGACGTTAAAGTGGAATGCTTGCCGTTGAGTTCTCGTTTACAGGAAACGAGTTCTTCTCGTTTACAGGAAACCGACCAGGCGGTCGGTTTGCGGATCAGGCGATCCGCCCCACCCGCCGCCGCCCGGCGTCTCAATCCGCACGACGCTACCTTTCGCCGCGTTGATGTTGCATTTGCCGGGGAGTTCGCGCTCGACGCCGTTTTCAATCAGCACGTTCCGCCCTGTCGCTCCCTCTGATCCTCCCTGCAAGCCATAAGGCGCAAACCGCCGCCGATCCGAAAGAATCGTCACTTGCGCGGGCGCCAGCAACTCCACCTCTCTCACCAGCCCGTCGCCGCCGCGATGTAACCCACCGCGGCCCGAATCTTTTCGAAACGCGTACCGCCGCACCCGCAACGGATACGCGTACTCCAGCGCCTCTACCGGCGTGTTCAGCGAGTTCGTCATGTGCGTGTGTACACCCGAGACTCCATCGCCCATCGGCCTTCCGCCTGATCCGCCTGCGATGGTCTCGTAATAGGCGAAAAGCTCGCCGGTCCTCGGGTCCACACCGCCGATCGTAAGATTATTCATCGTTCCGGAACTGGCTGCCGGAATTCGGTCAGGCAGCATCTGCGCAAAGGCGCGCAACAGCACGTCCACAATGCGTTGCGATGTCTCGACATTGCCGCCGGCCACTGCTGCGGGCGGACGCGCATTCACCACGCTCGCTTCAGGCAGAACGATCTTTACCGGGCGCATCAGGCCGGCAGTCGGGGCGGCCTCTTCCGGCAGCAGGCAGCGCAGGACGTAGAACACCGCCGAATACGTGATGGCCGCCACCGCATTCAAACTTCCCGCCACCTGCGGTGCCGAGCCGGTGAAGTCTACGCACAGGCGGGCTGGACTCGGTGCAAGGGTTACCCGAATGAGCACTGGCCTCTGAGCGATTCCATCGTCATCCAGGTAGTCTTCGGCCGTGAACTCGCCCGCGGGCAGCCGTTCCAGTTCTGCCCGGATCAGCGCTTCCGAATGGTCCAGCATGGCCGTGACATTGGCCGCAACCCGCGCCATCCCATACTTCGCGACCACTTCCGTCATGCGCTCCGCACCGATGCGGCAGGCGCCAAGCTGTGCCGTCAGATCGCCCTCGCGCTCGCGCGGTGTTCGTACGTTGTTCAGCAAGAGCGCCAGCAGCTCCCGGTTCAGCACCCCCTTCGCAACCAGCTTCAGAGGCGGTATGCGCACTCCCTCCTGCCAGATTTCGGTGCACAGGCCCATAGACCCTGGATACACTCCGCCTAAATCCGCGTGATGCGCGCGATTCGCCACGTAAAAGGCTCCCGCGGGCATCACGAGAGTAATGTCCGGCAGGTGCGTGCCGCCTTCGTACGGATCGTTCAGGATGGCTACGTCGCCCGCCTCGAGCGTCAACTTATCCAAAGCCGCGCGAACGGACATCGGCATGGACCCGAGATGCACCGGCATATCGTCGCCCATCGCGATGACGTTGCCGCTGCCGTCAAAGACCGCACTCGAGTAATCGCGCCGCTCTTTGATATTGGGTGAGAACGCAGTCCGCCTGAGCGCCGCCCCCATCTCTTCCGCGATGGAGTGAAACACATTCTGAAAAACGGCCAGCTCGACAGGGTCTGTCATTTTGTGGGGCAGATCGCTGATCGGGGTGCCCCCTGGGCCCGGACCGCCTGGTCCGGCTTGGGTGCCGGGACATGCCCGGCACCCTAAAGAAATTACACGCTAACTACAACCACTCGTCCC
>JAICXK010000373.1 GCA_025980435.1 Bryobacteraceae bacterium | reverse complement strand
GCTCTTGCGAAACACCGCATCGAACTGGCGCAGGTTCGATCTCCGATAGAAGGAACGGTCTATCAATTCGACTTGAAGGTAGGCGCCTATCTGCAGGTCGGCGATCTGGTGGCGAACATCGGCGATCTCGATGAGGTGAAAGTGACGGTGTACGTGGATGAGCCCGACCTGGGACGTGTGGGCTTAAACATGCCTGTCAGCATTTCGTGGGACGCACGTCCCGGACAGAAATGGCGTGGCCGAGTGGATAAACTCCCGACCCAAGTAGTTGCGCTGGGAACGCGGACAGTTGGTGAAGTGACAACGGTGGTTAGCAATCCGAATCACGACCTGCTCCCCGGAGTTACTGTGAACGCGACCATCATTTCAAAGGTGGAGAACGACGCCGTGAGTATTCCGAAAGCGGCTCTGCGCACCATTGGTGGACAAGACGGCGTATTCAAGCTGCAAGGGGACTCGATCGTCTGGACCCCTGTGAAGGCGGGTATCAGCGACATCAACTCCGTTCAGATCGAGTCCGGTCTCCAGGTTGGAGACCGGGTGGCCGACCGTGTTATTTCGCCGAGCGACGCTGAGACCAAAAACGATATGCACGTACGGCCGGTATTCGACTGATGCGACGCAGAGCCATCGAATGACGGATTCGTCTCAGCAGCGCCGCTGCCTTTCGGTGGTCATACCGGCCTACAACGAGGAGGCGACCATCGCGCGCGTGATCCGTCGTCTTATTGCCCTCGTGAATCTGCTGGAGATCGTCGTTGTAGACGATGGTTCGCGCGACCGGACCTTTCAGATCGCATCGGAGCTAGGCCGCCAGTACCCGGAAGTGAGGGTTCTCCGGCAGGCGCGAAATGCGGGAAAAACGGCGGCGCTCAAGGCCGGATTTGCTGCCACACGCGGCGATATTGTGCTGGTCCAGGATGCCGATCTCGAATACGATCCAGCGGAAATTCCGGAACTGATCCGGCCTATCCTGGAAGGCACTGCGGACGTCGTCTATGGCTCCCGGTTTCTGGTGCGGAAAGCCGCGCGTGTCTTGTACTTCTATCACTATCTTGCGAACAGGGGCCTCACGTTCCTTTCAAATGCGCTCACGAACGTGAACCTTTCCGATGTCGAAACGGGCTACAAGGCTTTTCGTGGCGAGATCATCCGCAATATGATCATTACTTCGAGCGGGTTCGGATTTGAAATCGAAGTGACCGCAAAAGTGGCGAAGCTGGGCTGCGCCATGTACGAGGTTCCTATCAGCTATTACGGGCGCACCTACGATCAGGGCAAGAAGATCGGTATGGCGGACGGGTTTGCCGCCTTGTGGTTCATTTTACGCTATAACCTGTTCTGCGGGACAAAGGCTTCGTTCCGCCAACTGCCGGCGCTCAGCTCTGACCGCCTTACCGATGCGGAATCGTGACCAGAATAGCTTCCGCGTCCGCTTCAGTAAAATCCTGCGTCTTTGCCGAATGGTTCATGGAGCAGAACTTCGGGCCGCACATGGAGCAGAACGCCGCATCTTTAAAGCCTTCTTCGGGCAAGGTCTCATCATGATAGGCGCGGGCCGTTTCGGGATCGAGCGAAAGTTCAAACTGACGTTTCCAGTCGAAGTTGAAGCGAGCGCGTGACAGCTCGTCATCGCGGTTGCGCGCTCCCTTGCGGTGGCGCGCCACATCCGCGGCGTGCGCGGCTATTTTATACGCAATGATGCCCTGCTTTACGTCTTCACGATTGGGAAGTCCCAGGTGTTCTTTTGGCGTAACGTAGCAAAGCATGGAAGCGCCATGCCAGCCGATCATCGCGGCTCCGATTGCTGACGTAATGTGATCGTATCCGGGAGCGATATCGGTTACCAGCGGACCGAGGGTGTAGAACGGAGCTTCGAAACAAACTTCACGCTCCTTTTCCACCTGAAGCGCAATCTGATCGAGCGGGATATGACCGGGACCCTCGATCATGACCTGAACGTCGTATTCCCAGGCTTTCTTTGTCAGTTCTCCGAGCGTATTGAGTTCCGCAAATTGCGCGGCATCGCTGGCATCGGCAAGACACCCGGGGCGGAGGCCATCGCCCAAGGAGAAGCTTACGTCGTGCTTCTGAAAAATCTTGCAGATCTCATCAAAGTATTCGTATAGAAAATTCTGCTTGTGCCTTTTGACCATCCATTCGGCAAGAATCGCCCCGCCCCGGCTGACGATTCCAGTGATGCGGTTTCTGGTGAGCGGAACGTATTGCACGAGAACCCCGGCGTGTATGGTCATGTAATCCACGCCCTGTTCAGCCTGCTCTTCGATAACTTCCAGCATGACGTTCAGGTTGAGATCTTCCACCCGGCGCACCCGATTGAGGGCTTCGTAGATTGGCACCGTGCCTATGGGAACCGGCGAAGCATCGATGATGGCCTGGCGGATACGTGGAATGTCGCCGCCGGTAGAAAGGTCCATTACGGTGTCGGCGCCGAAAGTGACGGCGTACCGCAGTTTTTCCAGTTCTTCATCGATGTTCGACGTAGTTGACGAATTGCCGATGTTTGCATTGATCTTGCACTGAGAGGCCACGCCGATGCACATGGGCTCCAACCCGGTGTGATGGACATTAGCGGGAATGATCATGCGGCCTCGCGCCACTTCGTCGCGGATAAGTTCGGGGGCAAGATCTTCGCGCCCGGCGACATATTGCATCTCGCCGGTGACGATACCTTTTCGAGCGTAGTGGATCTGAGTGCGGATCGGATCGTTAGAACGCGACGCAAGCCATTCCGTGCGATTCATGCTTCGATTATAGGTTGAGGCCGCGTGCGACAGGTTACGCGAAACGATCCGCCGGTAGAACTACCTGCGCGAAAATCAAAAGCAATGGCAAACGAGGGCTCGACCCGGAGAGAATTTCTGTACACGGCCGGGGCCGCCACTGCAGCGCTGCCCGACGCGGGAGATTTGCAATCTTTTTATTCCGCGGCGCTTCATAAGAACGGCATTGTCGGGAGCAGTTTTCTGCTGATTCGCGAGAAGGGAACGCCGATTGAGACTTTCTACGGACACTCCGACCTGGCGAGGAGCATCCCGGTCGACCGGAATACCTGCTATCACTGGGCTTCCATTACGAAAACTTTCACCGCGATTGCCATTATGCAGCTTCGCGACCGTGGCTTGCTCAAGCTGGATGATCCAGTCACCCGCTATGTTCCCGAGTTGCGGCAGGTCTATGACCCGTATGGTCCGGTGGATGCGATTACCATTCGCCACTTGCTAACGCACAGCGCCGGGTTCCGCAATCCGACCTGGCCGTGGCGAACCGAGCCGTGGCAGCCGTTCGAGCCAACGAAGTGGTCGCAGATAGTAGCGATGCTGCCCTACACGAACGTCGAGTTCCGGCCCGGCAGCCGGCACAGCTATTCCAATCTCGGGATTGTTTTTCTAGGGCAAATTATCGAGCGCCTAACCGATGACGATTATGAGGTCTATATCGCCAAGAATATTTTTGAACCGCTTGAGATGCGTCAAAGCTACTTCGATCAGGCTCCCTATGATCTGTTGCAGTATCGGTCGCACAGCTACTTCCTCAAACAAGGAAAGCTGAGCGAGGCATCGTTTAATTTTGACACGGGAATCACGGTCTCTAATGGAGGATTGAACGCGCCGATTCCGGACATGCAGCGATATCTGCGCTTTCTCATCGGTTACCCGGCCGAAAGCCGCCACGAAGTGATTTTGAAGCGCAATAGCCTCGAAGAGATGTTTGCAAAACAAATGGATATTACCTCCAGCGACTCTTCACAGTTAGCCGGCGAAGGTGGTTTGGACTCGATCGGATTGGGTTTCTTTCGGCATGAAGAAGGCGGTCACTTATATATCGGCCATGGCGGAGACCAGAACGGGTTTCTGAGTCACTTCTACCTGAATCTTCCGGCGCACAGCGCCTATCTGGTGGTC
>JAICXK010000076.1 GCA_025980435.1 Bryobacteraceae bacterium | reverse complement strand
CTAGACGATCATATAGAATAAATCCAGCTAAATTTCTATGCGGAGAAAGACAGCGTCCGAGGGGGACCTGCTGCAGGGCACCCTGGATATGTTGATTCTGCAGACCCTGATATTGGGGCCTGCTCACGGGCATTCCATTGCCCAAGCCATCGAAAAGCGTTCCGATGATGTTTTGCAGGTGGAGCACGGCTCCCTATATCCGGCGCTATACCGCCTGGAAGACCGCGAATGGATCGCCTCGTTTTGGGGCACTTCTGAAAACAATCGAAGGGCTAAGTATTACCGGCTGACGCAAGCGGGACGAAAACAATTGGCGGCCGAAACCTCAAGATGGGAGCGTCTTGCGGCTGGGATCACTCGCGTTTTGCGGCCTGCTTCCGACTGAAGATCATGCGCTTTCATTTCCTTCGTCGAGCAAAGCGATGGGCCGAAAGCGATCAAGAGCTTCAGTTTCACATTGCCGCAGAAATGGAGGAGAACCTTGCCAGGGGCATGTCGCCAGAAGATGCTCGTGTAGCGGCGAAGAGAAAGCTCGGCAACCTGACATTGATTCGCGAGGAGGTGTATGGCATGAACAGCATTGCGTTTCTGGAGAGCACATGGAGCGATGTTCGCCATTCTTTGCGAACGATGCGCAAGAGTCTCGCTTTTACAGTGACAGCGATTGTGACGCTCGCGGTTGGAATCGGCGGCAATACGGCAATTTTCTCGATGATCCGGGCGGTGCTGCTTAAGCCGCTTGCCTATCGCGCACCCGCTCGCCTCGTGTATCTCTCGGTAGATCATCCGCGGAAGGACCGGTTCGACATGCAGTTTCCGTTGAGCCGCCTGGAATATATGCAAAAGGCTCGTTCCTTTGCGGCTCTGGGCGCGTTCGGCGCAAACCTGGAGAGCATGACGCTTTCCGGACGGGGCCGGCCGGAAGCTGTCAAGGGAGCGCGCGTCTCGGCCAATTTCCTGGAAATTCTCGGTGTACGTCCACTTCTAGGCCGCAGCTTCCTGTCCGAAGAAGGCGCGCCGAATGGCCCGCCTGTCGTGATGATCAGTGCGGGCCTTTGGAAACGTCATTTTCACGGCGATCCGGCCGTCATCGGCAGGACCGCAACGCTCGATTCGCGGTCGTACACAATCGCCGGCGTGTTGCCGCCCGGCTTCGAGTTTCCATTTTCGGGGCTGGACGTGTGGTTCAGTAAACCTTCGGAATGGTCAGTACTCCCGCCTCGCTATTGGGATCTCCCGCTGGTGCAGGGATTTGGCCGCTTGAAGCGGGACGCCACCTTGGAGCAGGCGCGGGCGGAAATTGAAGTGCTGGACCGCCAGTACCTTCGCGGGTATCGTGGTCTGGATCCCGGTGAAATGCGGATCGTCTGGTTAAAGGACCGCCTGGTGAAGAACGTGCGTCTGATGTTCTGGATGCTCTTCGGAGCGGTCGGATTCGTGCTGCTGATCGCCTGCGCGAATGTTGCCAGTCTGCTGCTTGCGCGCTCGGCTGCCCGCTCCAGAGAATTTGCCGTACGGACAGCAGTTGGAGCTGGCCGCGTCCGCCTGGTCCGTCAATTGCTGGTTGAGAGCACCGTCCTTGCGCTCAGCGGTGGCGCGTTGGGTATTGTTCTTGCGAAAGCTGTGTTGAACGGTATCAAGAACGCGGAGGTTTTGAATCTCTATTCGCCGAACGCGCTTTATCTGCCGGGCGCAGGAGAGATTCGCTTGGATGGGACAGTGCTCGCATTCACGCTGGGCTTATGTTTGCTGAGCGGTATCCTCTTTGGGCTAATTCCATCGCTGCAATTATCGCGGCCGGACCTCGCGAACGCGTTGCGCGAAATGGGTAGTGCCGTCGGCCGGGGCTGGTCTGACTACCATGGACGCTTCGGAATAAGCGCGCGCGGCTTGTTGGTGATCGGCCAAGTTGCGTTGTCCATGGTCCTGCTGATCGGAGCGGCGCTCCTGATGCGTAGCGTGGTCAGGCTCGAAAGCGTAAATCCTGGATTTAATGCAGCCCATTTACTCACGATGAAGATTTCTCTTCCGCCGGCAAAATACGACACAGACCAGAAGAAATCGACCTTCTTCCGCGACTTAACAGAGCGTGTTGAAGGGGTACCCGGCGTACAAGATGCGGCGATCGCCATGTCGCTGCCCACCACAGTCTGGATTCGAACGAATATTACTCATATTGAAGGGCGGCCAGCGCCCGATGAAAATGACCCGTTGCTGGCGGTGATTCAGAGCATCACTCCCGGCTATTTCCGGACGCTCCGCATTCCCCTGCTCCGGGGACGCGAATTCACCATCCGGGACGATAGCCCTGGCGCTCCGCCGTCCGTGATCGTCAATGAGACGCTGGCCCGCCGCCTCTGGCCGGATTATCCGAACGGACCAAACCCGGTGGGCCGCCATATCAGCGAAGGCTTCGACAAAAAGATTGGTTTGCTCCAGATTGTTGGCGTTGTGGCCGATGTACGCGAGGGAGGCCTCGCATCGCCTGCTGTGCCGGAATTCTACCTGCCCTGCGCAATTCATCCGCCGCAGAGCGCCTATCTGACCATTCGTACGCCCGGCGATCCTTTACGACTTACAAACGCGGTCGGTTCTCAGATTCGGGCCATCGATCCCGATCAATCTGCCTCCGATGTAAAAACCATGGACGCCGTACTCGACTCGAGCCTTGGGCGGCGGAAGATCACGATGCTGCTGCTGGACTCGTTTGCAGGGGTGGCTCTTCTCCTGGCCGTTATTGGAATTTACGGAAGCATCTCGTATTCTGTTTCGCAACGGACTCAGGAATTGGGAATCCGGCGCGCTCTCGGGGCGCAATCCATCCAGATTTTGCGGCCCGTTATCATGCAAGGGCTCGGATTGAGCCTGGCTGGAATCGCGGTAGGTATTGCCGGCGCGTACGCCCTCACGCGTGTCATAGAGAACTTGCTCTTTGAAGTCAGCGCCACCGATCCGGTTATATTTTTGAGCGTTTCCGTGCTGTTCCTAATCGTCGCCCTGCTGTCGAGCTACATTCCGGCAAGGCGGGCCACTCAGATCGATCCCATGGCGGCTTTAAGAGTCGGATGAGCACCTCGGGTACACGATTTTGCGCATTGATTCTCTGCGTATTGATTTCAGCATCCTGCGTGACGCGATCGCATTTGGGCTTCCGTGTAGTACCAGCAACCCCGAATTATCTGCTGGATTATCCGGACTCGGGTCAGACGCCTTTCCCGGATGTACTTCGTGAATATAACGGCTTTGAACCCGGTCGCGGCTGGATGGATCTTCGCCCGGATATGGTGCTCAGCATCGAAGACGCGTACTATCAGCCCGGCGTGTCAAGGCGGGGACTGAACGGCTTTTTGGGGACGGAGGCGGCTGAATATAAAGTGCGATCGCATGGAGGGCTGCAGCTCCTCTCGGTTCGATCCCTGAAAGGCAGACCCTATGGAGAGCTTGCCGTTCAACAACTTATTCCGCGTTCGCAACAACATCATCGTTGTTTCCGCTTTTACTACGAAGTTTTCTTTAAGAGGAGCGGCGATTCGCGCGGCTCTGTTCTACTCAGCGCAAACGCGGAGGAAGACATTGAGCGGCTCGCTACTGAATTGATGAGTGATCCGGATTCTGTCTGCAGCGAGAGATCCGGAAATTGTACAGTGTTTCCGGAGGCGTGCTCCGTGTCGATCGAGATGGAGATCGTGGTCAATGGTGCGCCGCGAAATGTGATTTGGGGCAGCGTTCTCTCGAATGTTGTAAACCACCCTCACCATGTTGAATTGTTCCGGATCTACAACGGCCGCCTGACGCCTGTAAAATTGGACGCCAACGACACGAACGCGCTCCGGTTGCCTCTCCTGCCGGGCGATCACGTGAAGTGGAGTTAACGGTGTTTAGACGGTAACCGATTCCGCTCCCGCTGGTCGCGGCTCTACTCCGCGCTGAACCGCGGGCGTAAGCTGGAGCACAAGCGGATTTTCGTGTCCGCGCGCGGTGACGTGCTCAACGGATTCAACACGGCCGTTGATAATCATCAGCGCAACGTCGAAGTTGTTAACAGTTGGGCAGACGTGGCGGGGAAGAAGATACAGCTTGTCACCGATTCGGGGAAGTTCGGCTCCGGGGGCAACATCGATGGGAAGGTGCTCCTCGCTCGGCTTGGATGGCGTCAGGCCGGCGCGGCCCAGGACGGCGCAGGTCGGGACGCCGGCATCGGCGGAAACGCTCTTATGGCCGCCATCGCAGGTGATGCGCTGCGCGGTCGGATGACTGATCACGGTCGAAAGCACAAGCGCGGCAGGCGCATATCCGTAACCGGGCAACTGTTCCAGGCTGGTGAAATCGTTATAGACCACCGTGCCCGGCGAGATGCGGTGCACAAACCCGCGCTCTTGAAAACCAGGGTAAGAGTAACCGAAGGGCGCGGCGGGGGTTCCCGAAGTAATAACCTCTTCCGTGTTCAAGCCAGCCGACGAAAGCGCATCGACGAGGCGGGCCAATTGGCCGTATCCGCGGTGCGCGACTGCCTCGCGTTCGCTCGCGGGCACGCCCGAGATCTGGCCGTCATAGTAGTGCAGGCCGCGGAACGCAGGGCCAGCCTCCCGCGCCAATTGAAGGATGCGGCTGACTTCCTCCTGGCCGACTCCGGTACGGTTCATGCCCGGGTTTACATCGATAAAAATCCCGAGCGCTGATTCCCGCCAGGCGGCAATCTGCTCGAGGGATTCCACCAGCACGGAGACCCGCGTCTCCGGATATTCGCGCGCAATTTCGATGGTCCTTCTGGCGTTCGCTCCCGTGACCGCAAAAGCGAGCAGCACATCGCCGGCACCGGCCTGGCAAGCTGTCAGCAACTCCAGCGTAGTAGAACACTTGAAGTTGCGAATCTCGTGGTCGAGGAAGCGGCGGACAATCGCCGCGAGCTTGGCGGTTTTGATGTGGGGACGCCAGCGATCCGGATCGCCGCCTACCATCCGCAGCGTGGCATCGATGTTCGAATCCACAATTGCGGGATAAATAAGCAGCGCCGGTGTCACGATACTGTCTACATCCTCGACGGCATAGCCGGCTGGCCGGATTTCCATGCGAGCTATTTTCCCAAAACGGAGGCGGGCACGTTCCTGCGGAGTACTAGGCGCCCGCCCTACCGGTGCTCACTCTCACTCTCACCGCTTTCGGGCGTTTCGAATCCCTCAAATATTTGGGGCCCCTCCAGAGGTTCGAGCGGAATCTCATCCGCGCTGCCGAGCGGTTGGTGAGCTTCTTTGCGCTGCAGCCGCTTGGCCATTTTCTCCTGCTGCCGCTCTCTTCTCTGCTGTTCTTTTTGACGTTTTTTGAATGTTTGTGGTCCACGACCCGGCATAAATGCTCCTCAAATGAAAAGGCCGCCCTCCTGGGTATTCAATCCAGGTTGGGGGCGGCCCGGTTAGGGTGTTCGACGGCTTAACTGCCGAAAAATAAATTCGCCTTACCAGCGCGATCCGCGCCCGCGGTTGCCACCGTAGCCGGAATCGTTGCGCCGTCCTCCAAAATTGCCGCCGCCCGTAGGCTTCGGCCGTGCTTCGTTTACGTTCAGCGTTCGCCCATGGAGCTCGGCTCCGTTCAGATGGGCGATCGCGGTCTGCGCGTCCTTCGAATCCGTCATTTCGACGAATGCGAAGCCCCGCGGTTGACCTGTGTCACGATCGGTAATAATATTCACCCGCTCTACGCCCCCGTATGCCGAGAACGCGGTTTGAAGATCGTCCTGGGTAGTTTGATAACTGAGATTCCCTACAAAAATGTTGGTCACAGTGTGAATCCTTTTAGCTTGAAATTATCTTTGTCAGACTGCACTGAAACCAACTTAAAGAATAAGGAGGATTGCGGCCGGAAGGCACTCGAAGGGTTAGAACGGATGCGGGCAAAGACACCCTCAGTGTAGCAGAAATTGCAATCGTGCGGTAATTGCGTGCGCTGGGGCAGACGGGGTAAGAGGTTTACCAACCAGCCCGTCTTCAAGTCCGGCCGCTCAAATCGGAACCCGGATTGCTATAGGGCTTGCCCGATTGCATCTATGGACCTTTTTCCTGATATTGGACATCGCTGGTCACGGAAGCTCGTCTGAAATCCTTGCTTTGCATGGAAACGCTGATCACGCGATTGAAGAAGAAGACCGCCCGGATGCGAAACTCGGTGCCGAAACTCACCGGGAACCAGACGTTCTTGTCAACCCGCTGATATCGCGTGCTGAACCCCAGACCCGGGACGTCGGTTCCGAGCAAAGTTCGTACGGCGAGCGGAATTTTTCGGGAAAGCCGGGTGTAGACCGAAACAGGCTGAAACTCCAATTCATCGATGAGCGCTTCTCCCGCCCAAGTGAGATCGTGCCGGTTCGCAGGTCCGAACTTGATTCGGTAAGCTTTGCGGCCTGAGATTACCTCCTCGTCCTCCAGTTGGAAAGTGAGGTCTTTCTGCCCGCCTGTGGTCAGGGGAAACAGATCTTTGCCGAGTCCGTCTTTCGAATCGTCGTTCACCATATCGCGAAAGGCGCTGGCGAGCGCGCCGTCAATGCTCTCGGATTCCGGGACGGGCTCGCCTTTGAACTCGAACTTGCGGCCCTTCTTCCAATAGCTCCCGGTTACGGATTCCTTGGTTCTCTTGGTGGCCTTCGCTTCCGGCGTGACACTGTATCGTGTAGTTTCATCCCGAGCCAGTTTCCCATTCTTCCGCCGGACGGAAACGCGAACGGTCTGCTCGTAGACGTAGTTGCACCGATCGCTCTGCGCCCGATCCTGGTTTTCCGCGACTCTTTTCATGATCTCGGCGGCCGTGAGGTGGGTTTCCGTAACACTTGCTTTCGAGTGTGCCGCGCAGGCGAGCAGAAGAGCCGCGAGGAGAATTGTCACGCGCACTTACCCACAAGCAAGATACGCATACGATCGCGAGACCGCTTCAAAATTGTCGTAATTTTCTACCGCGGTGCCTCGCAGCTTACTTCAGGAGGTTTTCAAGCGCCGCTTTCAGTTCCGGATAATCAAATCGAAATCCCGATTGCTCGGTAGCGGCCGGCGCCACTCGCTGGCTATCGAAGAGAGCATCCGACATTTCGCCAAGCGCGAGTTTCAAAGCGAGTCTTGGTATGGTCCAGGGCGCGGGACGCTTCAAAACAGCCGCGAAGGCTCTGGTAAATTCGGCGTTTGTAACCGGAGCGGGACTGGATCCGTTCAGCGGTTCGTGAACGTCGTTGTTTTCCGCGGCAAAAATGAACAGGCGCACCAGATCATCGATGTGGATCCAGGGCATCCATTGACGGCCGCTGCCGACTTTGCCGCCGAGGCCGAATTTAAACGGCGTGAGCATTTTGGATAAGGCGCCCGCTTCGCGCCCAAGCACGGGGGCGACCCGGATCGGAACTACTCGGAGGCCCAAATTTCGCGCCTGAAATGCTTCGCGTTCCCAATGCACGCAGAGATCAGCGAGAAATCCGCTGCCAGGCGCGCTCTGTTCCGTCAATATTTCGTCCCCGCGATCTCCGTAGTAGCCGACCGCCGATGCGCTCACCAAGACCGCCGGTTTGTACTTCAGCGCGCCGATGGCGGATACAAGATTCCGGGTCCCCACGATTCTGCTGTCATAGATACGCTTCCTGGCATCCGCTGTCCAGCGCTGCGCGATGGGCTCCCCGGCAAGATGGATCACGGCGTCCATGCGGGGAACACTGTTCAGGGGAGGGTCTTCTCCCGCACTCCAGCAATGGAAGGCAGCGCGGGAATCCAATTCGGGGCTGCGCTTCCGGCCCAAATAATTTACTCTGTGGCCGCCGGACAAGAGCGCACTCACCAGCCGTTTGCCGACAAATCCGGTGGCTCCCGTCAAGAGGTAGTTCATCGCTAATCTTTGAGAGCGATGCCAAGCGCTTTCATTTTGCGGTAGAAGTTACTGCGATCAAGGCCTAACAGTTCCGACGCGCGCGTCACGTTACCGCTGGTCTCTTCCAGCTTGCGAAGGATGTAGTCGCGTTCGGCCGCCTCCTTGACTTCCTGCAGGCTTCCAAAGCTCTCCTGCGATTTTGCAGGCTGGTTGCGCCGCGAGAGATCCAGCGAGAGATGACGCGCTTCGATCCTGCGCTGCGGGTGAAGAATCACGATCCGCTCCATCAGGTTGCGCAACTCGCGTACATTGCCGGGCCAGTGGTAATTCATTAAAGCTTCAATCGCGTCTGCGCTGAGATCTTTCTGCCTGCGGCCATATGCGACCGAGAACTCGCGCAGGAAATGACCGGCAAGCAGGGGAACATCCTCGGCCCGGTCTCGAAGCGGAGGCACGGTGAAAGGAATGACGTTGAGGCGATAAAAGAGGTCCTCTCGAAAATTACCGCGCTCAATCTCTTTCTCCAAGTTCTTATTGGTCGCGGCAACAACGCGCGCGTCCACCTGGATGGATTGCGGCGCGCCCACCGGTTCAAAACGGTGCTCGTCGAGGGCGCGCAGAACCTTAGCCTGCGTCTTCAGACTCATATCGGCGACTTCGTCGAGGAAGAAAGTCCCGCCATGCGCCTTTTGCAGTTTGCCGATTTTGTGATCGACGCTTCCATCGAGGCTGGTCCGCCGATGCCCGAACAACTCGCTTTCAATCTGGTCTTCCGGTATGGCGGCGCAGTTTACTTCGACAAAGGGTCCATTCGCGCGCTGGCTCGAGCGGTGAATGGCGCGGGCCACCAGTTCTTTCCCGGTGCCGCTTTCCCCAAAGATCAGCACCCGGCCATTCGTTCCTGCCATCAGCTTTAATTGCTGGCGCAGAGCCTTTACGGGAACACTCTCGCCGATGAGTTCGGGCCATACTGTCTCTTCGCGGAGCCGTTGCAACTCCAGATCCATCCGGCGCTGCTGAACCGCATTCTTAAGCGCGACGCTCACCTTTTCGATGGTCAAGGGTTTTTCGACAAAGTCGAATGCGCCGAGTTTGGTGGCTTTCACGGCGGTTTCGATGTTGCCGTGGCCAGAAATCATGATGACCGCGGGACGGGCGTCCGCGGGCATCTCCTGAATCCGTGAAAGAGTCTCGAGTCCGTCGATTCCCGGCAGCCAGATATCCAAGAGGACGACTTCGTAGGCATCGCGCGTGAGCGCCTCAAGGCAGCTTTCTCCCGTGCCGACGGAAGTGCAATCGTATGCTTCGTCTGTGAGTACACCGCGCAGGGACTGGCGAATATTCGCCTCGTCATCGACAATGAGCACCTTGGGTCCGCGCATAGGCATAGCAGGGGAGCTTAAACCTTCAGGGTAGCGGGCGCTGATTCGGTGGAGTTCCAGGAGCTTTCCACATCGCGGCCGGGGAGGGCATTCAGTTCGATGATGAAGCGCGCGCCCGCCGGGAAATTGTCTTCGATACGCACCCTGCCATGGTGCTCCGTAATGATGCGGCTGACAATAGCGAGGCCCAGCCCCGTTCCTCTTGCCTTGGTCGAAAAATACGGAAGGAACAGCTTCTCCTTATCAGCGGCTGAAACTCCGCACCCGGTGTCCGCAACGGAAAGCTCGACAATGCCGGGCGAAGGCTGCGAAGTGGTGATGGCCAGCATTCGCTGTAGACTCTCCGTCATCGCTTCAGCCGCATTGTCTATCAAATTGACGATCACGCGCTTCATCTGGTCGCGGTCGGCCATGACCGGCGGTAATGCCCGATCCAGATGCACGCTAACTTCTACTCCCTCTAACCGGCCCGCAAACACTGCTAAAGCGCCCTCGGCAATTTCGTTCAGGTCAGCCAGAACCGGTTGAGCGGTGGGGAAGCCAGAGAACTGCGAGAACTCATTTACCAGCGATTTCACGGTTTGAACTTCCTGTTGAATCGTCTGGGTGCATTCTTCGAGAATGGCTCGCGAATCGGCGGGCAGCGGCAGCCGGATCAAGTGCCGGGCGATCCGATCGGCGCAAAGTGAAATAGGCGTCAGCGGATTCTTGATTTCGTGGGCAATGCGGCGCGCCACCTCCTGCCAGGCTGCGGCTCTTTGCGCCCGCAGCAGATCGCTGGTGTCTTCAAGCACCATCACGAATCCGCGCTGCTGCTCCAAAGATGCCGCCGTGACCGCCAGGTGCAAGACCGATGAAGGCCGCTGCATGTCCAGTTGACAGGCCGCTGCGCCGGTACGCCGCGCTCTCTTCAGCAAGTATCGGATCTCGGCCAAATCATCGGCTGTAAACAGGTCGGACAGGCGCTTGGCCGAGAATGCTACGTCTTGCGAAAAGATCCCGGCGAGAGCGCGATTGACGCGCTCGATCCGTTCGTCCGATGAGACCGAGATTACCCCCGTCGGAATGCTTTCCAATATCGCTTCGGTAAATCTGCGCCGCGCCTCCAGTTCACGCGCATTGCCCTCGAGCTCATTCGTCATCTCGTTAAACGCGCGGACCAGCGTCGCCAGTTCATCGATGGCTTTCACGCGAACCCGATAGGATAAATTGCCGCGGCGAACCTCCCGGGCGGCTCCGAGCAGAGCCGAGATCGGGATACTGATATGTCTCGCCAGAAGTTGAGCGGTCCAGGCCGCAAAAAACAACACGAACAGGGTCAGCAGGCAAATCATCAGGAAATACGTATCCTGATAAAACTTCTTCCGCCCGCCGAATTGCTTTTGCTCGTCCATGAACTGCTGAATAACGGTTTCTTTCTGCTTTGTGTCGCTGGCCATCTCGGCGACGACCGCGATATGGGCGAGCTTTTCGCCTCCATCCCGGATATCCGCCGTGGCCTGAAGCAGAGGTCCGTTTGGTTCGCCGAAGCGCTGATAGAGCAGGAGCGGGACGCCCGCGTTTCGGACCACAATGAGCTGGCGGATTCCCCGGTTCTCGCAGAGGCGCTGGTAGAAGCCGGAATTCACTCGTCCGGTCTGGGCGGCCTGCACCGTTTCCGGAAGCAGGCTGATCCAGTCCGCCTGGGCCTGGACACGATCCTCGGCTTCCTGCTTGTAAGACCGGTCGAGGTCCTGAAGATTCATTTCAATTCCACGTGCGGGGCGCGTGAACCACTTATCCAGAGTGCGATTCAGGACCGTGTAGTTAAAGAGAGCCGAAAACAGCGTCGGCGCAAGCGTCAGCGCCAGTGCGCCGAACAGCAGCTTCGAGCGGATCCGGGATCCCTCCCGGTTCTGCTGCCGATCGATATATAGCTTTACTCCCGATCGGAACAGCATGAAGCCGAGAATGACGGTGAGCAGGAAGATAACCGTCGAAACCGCCGAAAGAACAATGGTCTCCTTGACATTCGAAGGGCCAAACGAAAAGCTGAAGGATCCCTGCCAGACCATAAGGGCCAGCAGAATCAGGAAGATCAGCGCGGTGGCGGCAAAGGCCAATCGGCGTCGCACAACACTGTAATAGTAGCCCAGATGCTGGGGAAATAGCCCCCTTATTCCGGACGCGCAGTACTGAGCGCCCGATGCCGCCAAGCTTGCGGGCAGAGCGGCCAATAGGACCCTTGAAACCCCTTACTCCGTTGCCTCAAGCTCCATATTCGGGTCAGGCTGGAACTGAAGGCTGCATATGGCTCGAAAATCCTGGTCAAATTTGTTTCTGTTACTTGCGGCAATTAACCTGGTGCTGGCATTGTTTCCGGCTAATCCGGTCAGAGTTGTGGATTGGGTTGCGCTGCCATTCTGCTTGACGCTCAGCGTCATGGCCCGCCGCAGAATGGTGTAACTAATTCAGTTTATAGGCCTTTCACCTCAACAAGGGGAGGGGTCCTGTAGCTATTATGCCGCTCCGGGAGATTGTGACGAGTTGCATCTCAAGATTAAGCTTTCAATGAAAGGAGATAAGAATGCGATTTATCGGAGGGATAGTCTTTATAATTTCATCGGGATTGGCTCTGCAAACTGCCGCAGTTGCCGACCCTTTGTATACGTTTAATAGCGTAAACCAAGTTTACACGGACGATATACCAGCCAGCCTGGGCTTCGTATTTTCCGTAAACAACAACTTCAACGTAACGTCATTGGGCTGGTTCGACGAGTGCCTGGAGGGCTTCCAAAGCGATCATTACGTCGCTCTTTACGATCAGGATACCGGCACTCTTTTGGGTTCGACAACCCTGGCTGTCGGGAACTCAGGCACGCTTAACGGCTTCTTTCGATATCAGGCGATCACACCCGTTACCTTGACCCCCGGCACAACATACCTGCTGGCAGGCACGACGGGGAACCAGGATGCCTATACCGAGAACGATGATGTGTGCGGCTTTGCCGTGAATCCGGACTTCACGATTCCCGTGAACGGGGCGCTTTTCGCAGATAAGACACCCGATTCGGGATTCGTTTACCCTACCTCGCCGTTCAAAGACTACCTGGCCTATGCGGGCCCTAATCTGGACGGCAACGCCGCTCCCGAACCGGCTTCTCTCGCCTTGTTTTCCGCAGGCATTCTGGGCCTCTTGGCCTTGCGCAGGCGGAAGCAAGCCTGACGTGCAGGGCTTCTCAGGGCGAAACTGCTTCCGTTGAATGCGAGTTCGGGCGGCCGGCGCGGTCCGCCCGACTTTAGACCGGAAAGGGTCAGAGTAACCTCGCCTTAGGCCGCTCCAAACTTGGCTCAAAGGTGTTTGCAACTAGCCGATGTGACTCAAGAGGGCGCTGGTGTTACGCCAGCTTCCTTTGCCATATCTGCCATCGAATATGTTGCGATCACGAACATGCACGCCCATCGGCCACGTGCGCTCACTTTTCCGGGTATTTAGCATTGTTTCTGCAGCCATAGTCCTTCCGGGGATCTCGGCCGCGACCAGCACGATTCCCGCTATACAGGACTTTGGAAACGCACAGGTCAACGGAGCCGGCTCCGCGCCGGTATTGCTCACGTATACCTTTCCCGGGTTGCAGACAGCGCCCACCTTGTCCTTTGTCTACGGCAGGGATTTCAGGATGGGGACGGCGGGCTGCACGTCTGGCATGACCTGCTCCGTATCTGTGAATTTCCAACCTCTTTATCCGGGCCTCAGAACGGATGCGATCATCGTAAAAGACCAGCAAGGGAATCTGCTGGGTACAACCTTATTGCACGGAGTCGGTGGCGCTCCGCAGGCCGCAATCTATCCCGGTACCATTACTACGTACGCTGGCACCGGGGCTTTGGGGTATTCGGTAGATGGTCAAAGCGCCTCAAGCAGCCGCTTCGCTAATCCACAGAGCGTGGCAATCGATGCCATCGGTAATGTGTACATTGCCGATTCTTTGAACCAGATCGTCCGGCAGATCCCGGTAAGCACCGGTCTGGTGCGAACGGTTGCGGGTGTACCCTTTGCCGCGGGCAATCTCGGAGATGGCGGGCAGGCGACGCAGGCGCTGCTGAATAATCCCGCGGCGGTTGCGGTCGATGGCGCCGGGAACCTTTATATTGCCGATCAGGGCAACAATATCGTACGGAAAGTAACGGCAGCTACGGGAGTAATCACCACCGTCGCGGGAGGCGGGCACACTCGCTCTGGCCCGGACGGCTTTGGCGATGGCGGCCCGGCTACCAGCGCGATACTATTCGGTCCGGCCGACATCGCACTCGATGCTTCCGGCAACCTTTATATCGCCGATGCGTTCCATGGCTTAATTCGGAAGGTAGATGCCGTATCCGGACTTATCAGTGTGGTTGCGGGTGGCGGAACCAGCGGCGGTTCGGATGGTTTTGGAGATGGGATTCTGGCAACGCAGGCCCCGCTGAGTAATCCCACCAGCATCGCGGTCGACGCAACAGGCAACCTGTATATTGCAGACACCGGGCACAACCTGATTCGGTTTGTTGCAGCCGGATCCGGCATCATCAAGGCGATTGCGGGGAACGGAATTCCCGGCTATAACGGTGACCTGGGCCCTGCCTTAAATGCCGAAGTCGCCACTCCATCCTGCGTCCGCCTGGATGCTGCCGGGAATGTTTACATCGCTGACGCCGGAAATAACGCCATTCGCCAGGTGCAAGCCGCGTCTGGCATCATCAACACAATCGCCGGAGACGGAGCATATGGCTATTACGGAGATGGAGGCGTTTCTACCGGAGCGAATCTGGCAGACCCGTCCGGCCTAGCCGTAGACTCCGCCGGTAATCTGTACATTGCCGATAACGGGAACAATGCTGTTCGGAAGGTTTCCTTTCAGACGCCAACCTTCGCATTTGGCACAACCAATATCGGACTGGCGAGCGCTCCCCAGCTCTTGAATGTCGTCAATATCGGTAATCAACCTCTAAACTTCAGTGGGGTCAATGTGACCGCCAACTTCCAGCAGCAGGCATCGGGATACACGGATTGCTCGGCCTCCTCCAGCGTGGCGGCGGGGTCAGCTTGTATGATCGCTGTTGCATTCGTTCCCACCACCACCTTTTCGCTCACCGGCAATGTAACCGCAACGATGAACGCGCTGAATTTGTCCGGCTCCTCGAATCTGGCAGCACTGAGAGGAATCGGCGCTTTCGGAGCCGTCCCCAAAGTAGCCTTGAGCGCCGTCAACCTGGCTTTTGGGAACCAGGCTGCTGGAGTGTCCGCGGCCAGGGCGGTCACACTTACTAACTCTGGGAATGCTCCACTCGGTATTAGCAACATTTGGGTCACCGGAACGAATGCTTCCGAATTCGCGGTCAGTACAACTTGCGGCGCGGTTGTCGCTGCAAACGCGAGCTGTGCCGTAACGGTGACGTTTACGCCGGCTGCCGCGGGTTCCCGCTCAGCCACCCTGATCTTCAACGATTCTGTTGCCAACTCGCCGCAAACGGTCGCTTTGACTGGGATCGGCGTGCTCACCTCGCGAGCGAGCTTAAGCGCCGGGAGTTTTAATTTTGGCAATCAGACCGTTGGATCGGTGGCGTCTCAATCCGTTAGCCTCACCAGCAGCGGCAATATCGCTCTTCCTATTTATGCCGTCAAACTGTCGGGCTCAAATGCGGGTGAGTTTAAGTTGAGCACCGCATGTTCCGGCAATCTGGGTGTGGGCGCGAGTTGCAACACTTCGCTCACTTTTGCGCCTTCGACGCCAGGCACAAAGACTGCCCTGCTGACGTTTCAGACTGGCGCACCGGATTCACCGGAAACAGTGTCAATCACCGGATTAGCAGTTGCGCCGGCAGTGACTACGCCGGCCGATCCTCCCGGGCCCACTGTGCGGCCTCCCGCAAAAGCTGATTTTAAAGTCTGGAGGCCCGCCAATGGAACGTGGTTTGTTCAACCGGGCGATGGAGGTCCCCCAATTGTCCAGCAGTGGGGTCTCCCGGGGGATACCCCGGTGCTGGGCGATTTCGATGGAGACGGCAAGCCTGATTTTGCGGTCTGGAGACGTTCTATCGGAACCTGGTTTGTCATTCCCAGCAGTCACCCCGGCAATCTAGTGATACAGCAGTGGGGTCTTCCAGGCGATATTCCCGTTCCGGGCGATTACGACGGCGATGGCAAGACCGATTTTGCGGTCTGGCGGCCCTCGATTGGAACCTGGTTCGTTATTCCCAGCAGCAATCCCGGCAACATGGTGATACAGCAGTGGGGTCTCCCGGGGGATATTCCCGTTCCAGCCGATTACGATGGCGATGGCAAGACCGATTTTGTCGTTTTCCGGCCATCTAACGGAACCTGGTTCGTCATTCCCAGCGCAGGAGGAGCCATTACCGTTCAGCAGTGGGGTCTCCCCGGCGATATTCCGGTTCCGGGCGATTTCGACGGTGATGGCAAAACCGACTTTGCAGTCTGGCGGCCCTCGATTGGAACCTGGTTCGTCATTCCGAGCAGCAATCCCGGCAATCTGATGATCCAGCAATGGGGACTCAAAGGCGACAAGCCGATCACCAAAGACTTCAACGGAGATGGAAAATCGGACTTTGCCGTCTGGAGACCCTCGGACGGCGGCTGGTACGTGCTGACTACGGGCATGCTTAACAGCTATCCGAGACCAGCCATATATCAGCAGTGGGGGCTGCCCGGTGATATCCCGCTCTAGGGTTTACCGGCGGATCGGTTCGAAATCTCGCGGCTAAAGGTTAGAATGGGAGAGCAATTCACAATCGATCTGAAGCTTCATGGAACTATTGCGGGACGCGTACCGAAATCGAGAATTGATCTGGGCGTTGGCCCTTAAGGACCTGAAGCTGCGCTACAAGCGCTCTTTGCTGGGGTTTCTGTGGGCTTTGTTGAATCCCCTGCTCCTCATGGTGGTCCTGGCCGTGGTGTTTTCCACCGTCATGCCGATCAATATTCCGCACTACGCGATTTTTCTTCTAAGCGTGTTGCTTCCCTGGACGTTCTTCGCGCAATCCCTGTCGTATGCGGCGGAGTCTATCGTGGGCAACGGCGATCTGATTAAGAAAGTTGCGGTCACAAAAGCCGTTTTCCCCCTTGCAGCCGTTGTGTCCAACATGATCAACCTGCTGCTTTCGATGATCCCGCTGGTGCTCATCGTGCTGGTGATGCGGCACCCCTTCTACTGGACATGGGTTTTCCTACCGGTTCCGCTGCTTGCGCTCACAATCTTTACTCTGGGAGCGACGTTCTTTTTTGCCACTGCCAATGTCTACTACCGCGATGTGGCCCACATCATTCAGGTTCTGTTAAACGTCTTGTTTTACCTCACACCGATTATTTACGCGATCGACGCCATCCCGCACAAATATCAATGGCTGTTTAAGCTGAACCCGTTGATTTATGCCTTGAACGGATTTCGGTTGAATGTATATTACGGGCTGCTGCCGGCGCCGCGGTCGATTATCGCCTCCTTCGTATGTGGATTTTTATCCCTGATCATCGGCTTTGCGATATTCCGCCGCCATCAGGACCAGTTTGTGTTTCACGTCTGAGGAAGCCATGTATTCCAGTTCTCTTGCAATCAGGGTTGAGCACGTAAGCCAGCGGTTTCGGGTTATTCACGAGCGTCCGGACACGCTGCGCGAATTGTTTTCCAAGTTTCTCCGCCACACCGTTCAGTACCACGATTTCGATGCAGTGAAAGATGTGTCGTTCACCGTCCAGCAGGGCGAGATGGTAGGCATTATCGGACGCAACGGTTCCGGTAAAAGCACTTTGCTCAAGGTTATTGCCGGCGTCTATCGGCCCACCGCCGGGCGAGTTGAGGTGCACGGGAGCATAGCTCCGCTGCTTGAATTGGGCGCCGGTATGCATCCGGAGCTGACCGGGCGCGAGAACATCCTTTTGAATGGACTGCTGATGGGCTACTCCAAGCGGCAAATGCTGGAACGGGAACAGAGCATTATCGACTTCGCCGAGATTGGCGAGTTTATCGATGCGCCGATGAAGCAATACTCTTCCGGGATGTACACGCGGCTGGCGTTTGCGGTTGCGACCGAGGTAGATCCCCAGATCCTGATTCTGGATGAAATTCTGGCGGTAGGCGATACGGCATTTCAGACCAAGTGTTTCGATCGCATTCAACACTTTCGGGACTCAGGTAAAACGATTCTGCTGGTGACGCACAGCATGTCGCAAGTAGTGGAACACTGCGACCGCGCCATTCTGCTCGACCGGGGAAACCTGGTTTTTGACGGCATACCCGAGCGCGCGGTGGAGCTTTACACCGGCAGCGCCCCGCTTCCTGAGTACGCGCACGCCAGTTCCTGACGCGTTACCGGCCCTGCGAATTATAGGTCCGGTCAGGCACTATACCTGCGGACCAATAAACTATGCAGCGCCTACTCGCCCTTCTTGCGACCCCTCTTCTTGCCCTTCTCCTCGGCGCGCCCCTGCCGGCCGCGAGCTCGACCCGGACCACGGCGTCCGTGCAGCGCGGCGCCGCGCCTAGCGATGCGCAGATCGACGCAACCATTCGGGCCAAACTCGCCAAATCGAAAATCGGAAGGGACGGGTTCCGGTTCCGTGTGCAGCGTGGAGTCGTGACGTGGGAAGGGAGCACGAACGTCATGCAGCATAAGGGGTCGGCTACGCGAATGGCGCGCGCCGCGGGAGCCGTTCAGGTTGTAAACAATATCCAGGTCAGCGCCAGCGCAAAATCCAAAGCAGGCGGTAATTTGAAGAAGGCAGTCGTCGAGCAATAGACCACGTTCGTCACTTTGAATGTCCGAAACCGCTCTCCCGCTCTGCGGGATCGCGACTCGTAAGCTCCGGGTGCAACTCACACTCGAATGCCCAGCCACCGTTATATTCCGTCACCGCCACTAGCAGTTCGTTCTCGCCCGGCTGGAGATGAATCGGGATCTCGTCGTTAAGGCCGAACACTCCCAGCGCACCATCATCCCGATACGTGAGCGCATTCTTCCCCGAAAAAACCCGCTTCCGGTTCAGGTAGACGACGATGTCGTCGCTGTAACCGATTTTGAGAAGGTGCTCACTCCGCTTCACAGACGGGAGAGTCGTACGGGCGAACACGACCTTTGCGCCTTTAACGCGTCCCTTGCGCATCTCCTCTCTCGGCGGCATAGGAAATAGCGCCGGACTCGTGCGGTATCGGTTCACCAGAACGAATCCAGGCTCCTCAGCATGTACTTTTTCCCATTGGTTAAGAAAAGCCGGATAGTGACCGGCGTCCACGTCGCCGGCATCAAACGCGGGCGACAGCTCCCAATCGGAAAGCAAGCCGGCCCGTTGAAAGGCCGGCAGGCTGGGCAAGGGCTTCCGCTCGGGAAGCGGCTGGTAGCGGAGGTTACTGAAATACCCGCCTCCGCCCAGAGCCCATAACCCGATTCCGCCCTCACTGTCCCCCCTGCGCAGGTTTGTAACGGTCAGCGTAGGAACCTTGCTTTCGTTCACAAACACCTGGCACGTTCGGCCGCGCACCACGATCTTCAGATGAACCCACTGGTTTGCGGGAAGATGTGCCCTGGCTTTCTCATGGCTCGAATTCAGCAGTTGCCAAATCACATCGCCATTCAGGCGCGGCGTATACTGCACGACCTCGATGGTGTCGGAAGCAGACGG
>JAICXK010000172.1 GCA_025980435.1 Bryobacteraceae bacterium | reverse complement strand
CACGCACATCGCCGCGAGGCCCATGGCCGGGGCTTTCCGGAACCTCCGCTCCGGTAATCACCAGGTTCCGATAAACGGCCGGAGCCGAGGTGATCGCATAAGTCAAATTTGGAAACCCATCCGCCACGCCTTGCCGGAGATCTACTTCGCCTTCATTGCCAAATGCCGGAACCGGCACTCCCGTTCGTGCATTCAATGCGATCAGGCGCCCGTCGAAGGTGCCGAGCAGGATCCGCGGAGAATTGTTGGAATCGCCGGGCCAGTACGAGACTCCGCGATTGGCGTGATACTGAACAGCGGCTTTACTTTTTGCCTGAGGATCGAATTTCCATATCTCGCGCCCTGAAACAGGATCCAGAGCGATGACCCGATTGCCGGGAGTGGTCAGGTAAAGAACGCCGTCGATTACCAGGGGAGTCGTCTCGAACGCCACTTGCCGGCTTTGGCCGCGCGCACCCGACGCAGCTGGCCTTTCGCCAGTGTGATACGTCCATGCCCGTTTGAGCGATTTAACGTTCTCAACCGTGATCTGGCGAAGAGGCGAATAGCGCATGCCGCCCGGATCATGCCCGTAGGTAGGCCAGTCGGTTTGTCCATAACCGGCGAAGGATAGCAATAGGAAAACCAAGATAGCGCTCCATGCACGCACATTTGAAAGTATAGACAGCCAGCCACGGGTCGGTTAATATTCCTAGGTCTCTTCCAGGCATTCGGAACTGTATACTACTTTCGCCCTGATATTCAAAACGGGGGAATCGGCTAAATAAAGGAGGAAATAGCCATGTCGAATGTCGCGAAACGACTCTTTAGTTTTTCGATACGCGGAGGAATTGCGCTGCTGATCGTTGTTCTTGCACCTGTGGCCGCAAACGCGCAACGCGGAAAAGGAACCCGCTTCTGCAAGACTCTGTTTAACCCTGACAAGAACCCTACGGGCAAAATTTTTGCTTCGCAGGGTGCACAAATGTACTGTTTCGGACCCCAATTGAATTTCCGTGCGAATCGGGTTCAAGCTGCGGTATCGCCCTCAGGCCGTAAGAACGTGGACGCCGCCAATCCCTCCGAAGATATATCGCCGAACGGGACCCAGGCTTACGGTCAATCTGAGACCTCAATCGCTGCTGTCGATCAGTATGTAGTGGAGGCGTGGAACGATGCAACGAGTTTCTTTTCACCGTGCCCGTCCCCGAACAGCAAAGAAGAAGGTACCGGATTTGGATTCTCGAAAAACGGAGGAGCTTCGTTCACTGATTTGGGCGGTCTCCCCAACATCAACTGCGCCACCAGCCTCTTTGAAGGCGACCCAAGTGTGGAAGCTTGGGAATTCCAGGGACAACATTATTTCTATATTTCCAGTCTGTTCGGCACTTTTAACGGGCTGGAGATCGCGCTCACGGCATGCCAGGTGGTCGGCTCCGGTAGCTCTGCCAACCTCGAATGTGGGCAGCCGACAGTTGTAGCGACAAGCCCAACTGGTCCCGGTGGATTTTCCGCTCTCGATAAGGACTTTGCGGTGATTGACCCGAAGAGGGGCAGACTCTATGTTACGTACAGCGATTTCGGGGCAGGGGACTCAATTGCACTGGCCGCGTGCGATCTAATGAACAATCCACTGCAGCCGGTATGTTCGAACGGGGCCGGCTTTGGACCAATTTATTTGACCGTCGCCCCGCCCGATCCAAATTTTTGCGAAAACGAAGGTGCTTATCCTGCGGTGGACGTTAGTAATGGCGACGTTTATGTAGCCTACGAGCACAACTGGCCCAGCGCCTTTGCCTCTGGCCCCTGTGCAACGGAAGCGGCGAAAGAGGTAGTTACACGTATTCCAAAGGCATGCCTCACGTTGCCTGGACCTAGCGCCTGCACGGGTCCGTTTACTCAAACAGCAGAATTAGTAACATCTCTATCAGCAGCTTTTATTCCCGGATACAACCGCTTTCCGATGAATGACTTTCCCCGCATTGCGGTTAGCACAACGTATGAAACCGTGAGCATCGTGTGGAACGACGCGAGATTCAAACCAAGCGGCGATATACTCCTGCAGAGCTGGGCAAAAGGACGGGCCTTCCCCGCGCCCATCCAGTTCGAGCCCGTAGTAGTGGATCACGCTAAGACCGCGGGCCGCGGGTGGCAATTCCTGCCAGGTATGCGAAACACTGATGATGACGGAAACCTGTACATTAGCTGGTACGGCAGAGCTATACCGGGAACTGCCATCACGAATGTGTACGAGGCTGTCGGAATAAGTCCCCTGATATTCGCAACACCGCGTAACATCAAAATTACGAACACCGCCTCCGATTGGAACGCGGTAAGTTCCGACATTGTGCCGAACTTTGGGGACTACACTGATAACTACGTTGGCGCGGTGGGAAGTTTCGGCCCGCCATTCACGGGTGAAATAAATTATTCGGCTTGGTCGGATGGTCGATTAGGCATTCCGCAGCCGTTTGAAGCTCACCTTACTCACTGAAGAGGTTTGTAATCCGGAATATCGCCGGTCAATGGTTCAACAAAGCTTCGGAACTCCGGCGTGACATCATTGCCGGTTTCATTTCTCCATTCTTCAGGGAAATGCCTTTCCAGAAGCGCGACACGATCGAAGCTGGCGAGCCCCGTTTCGGCTGGCTGACCGGGACGGGGCTCGAGCAACGTCACCATATTGCCTCCTTGTTCCTGTATTCCTGCGAGCACCGCCCGCTGCCCGCATAAGCGCGATTCTGCCCAATCGATGTCCGAAATGGACGCGGCGCTCGACCGCCCCAGCAAACCGGGCTTCTCGCTCCGTGCTCGAACCCGTAACCGCTTCGAAACGAGTATCGCGAGCCGGTGAGCCAGGTTCATCGCAAGACTTCCACGGGAACCCGCGCGCACATCCGCGCCGAAAGGCTGGCCGTGTTCGTCGAGTTGCCCCTCACACACGGCGACTACGCAGCGATTTAGCCTGCTATACACGCGATGAATATCATCCAGTAATTGCTCCAGCGGCAGTCTACGCTCCGGAAAGTAGATGAGGTGCGGAGCATCTTCGGGATCCCGGCGAGCCAGTGAAGTTGCAGCCGCCAGCCAGCCGACATTGCGCCCCAGAATTTCGATAAATTCGACTTGCCCCGGCAGTGCGCGGTTGTCGGCTCCGATATCTCGGGCCGCACAGGCGAAGAAGCGCGCGGCCGAACCGTAGCCGGGAGTATGATGCGTCTCCATCAGGTCGTTATCGATTGTCTTAGGAATCCCGACGATTTGAATTCCCTCATTGCGCTCTTTCGCAAGAGCCCAAAGCTGGCGCGCAGTTTCCATTGAGCCGTTGCCCCCGGTGCAGAAAAGAAAGCGAACCGCATGAGCACGCAAGACGGTCAGGATCTGGTGAAGATTTTCTTCCGACAACTCGCGGCGCGAAGAGCCCAGCGCGGATGAAGGCGTCCGGCCGACTGCGTTCATGGTCTCCCTTGCCTGGTTTGAAAGGTCTATGAAGTTCTCGCTCAGAATGCCGTCAAATCCGAACCGCGCGCCATACAATCGCCCGATTTCGCGGTGCTTGATCGCTTCCTCCCAAACTCCTAGCAAACTCGCGTTGATTACGGATGTCGGGCCGCCGGTGTGAACGAGAACGGCGCCTGCTTCAGATGAACTCATCATCGGGTTTCAAAAGCCGCAGTGCCGCCGACTTGGCGAACGCATCGAGCGGCTGCCGCAACTCCTGCTTTGGCGGATGCCCGAATGGTCGCACCTTGCAAAAATTGCGCCAGAAATCCCGCATTGAAACTATCGCCTGCTCCGGTTGTATCGACTACGCGCGCCTTCACCGCCGGAATT
Organism: Bryobacteraceae bacterium; assembly: GCA_025980435.1. Classification (GTDB taxonomy): domain Bacteria; phylum Acidobacteriota; class Terriglobia; order Bryobacterales; family Bryobacteraceae; genus Bog-105. Next base: position 6,283 of record JAICXK010000172.1, on the reverse strand, counting down.
CGGAACAGTTCACCCTCGCTGTAGACGAGAACACCGCGCCGGCCTAGCTTGACGGCCACCGTTCGCGCCAGCTCGCCAAGCGCCTTTGCGGCATCGCCGGCGTTCTTCGAACCGGTTAGCATCCGAGCTTCCTGCTCATTCGGGAAGAAAATATCGACGTACGGGAGGACTTTCCGGATGTGCGAGTCCCACTTTTCCGCGGGATCGTAATTACAATCGAGCGAGGTCGTGAGGCCGAGCGCCTTTGCTTTCGCAAACACGGCTGGAGCGTTCGCGTGCAGCTTCTTCAACAAGAAATAGTGTCCGACGTGCAGATGACGCGCCGTGTTCACCTCCAGCGGAATATCCCCGGACGTCAGTAGCGGGATTGTGCCCGGATATGTTACGCCGGACCGCTTACCGGACTGGTCGAACCAGACCGTGATCCCCGTCTTCTCCGTCTCGGAGCGGCGCAGAGAGGTCAGGTCAATTCCGGCCGAAGCAAGCCGCTCTTCCACAAACTGCCCGAATGCATCTCTGCCAACTACCCCGGCGAACCTGACCCTTGCTCCGAGGCTTGAAAGATTGAAAGCTGTAATAGCGCTGGAACCGCCGAGGGCAAGCTGTACGTTCTTCGCCAGCTTCTCCTTGCCGGGTTCCAGCCTCGCCGTGGTTTGCACCATCAAGTCGACGTTGGCTTCGCCCGCGACAATGCAGTCTACCTTCTTAGCCTTCATGCACGCGAAATCCCGGCACCACTCGTGTGATCACGCCGTCCGGGCTCGGGTTGTCTGGATTCAAACCACAGCGCAGGCTCAGTTCGTACGCCACCAGTTGTCCGAACGGAATTTCGAAGGGAACGCGAAGTTTGTCGGAAAGATTCGGCGCGATGGCCGGAACAGAAGTATCCACCTTGTCGATTGCTGCTGCGCCATTACCGATTGCGACGATCCTGCCCAGGTTCTTGGTATGCAACTCCTCAATCAGATCAGCCTCGTACTTTTGACGTAGCGGGCTGGAAGAAAGCCAGCAGAGTACAAGGCTCTCCGGGCGTAAAAAGCTCATCGGTCCGTGCCTCAGTCCCAGAAACGTCTCGGCAATGGGAATCACCGTCCCCCCGGTCATCTCCATAACTTTCAGCGATACTTCGGTCGCAAGCGGCTTCAGATCTCCGGATGCAAGGATCACAACGCGCCGCACATCCGGCCGCACGAGTTCTTGCGCCATGCTGTGTATCGCCGGGAGCATTTGTTCGGCGCGCCGGCATAGATCTCCCAGAACCGGCGCCAGTTGATCGAAATGAGTGACCGCAAGTCCCGCAAGCACCAGGTTAGTGAAAGAGCTCGTCATTACCAGGCTGCGATCGTTCGTCCTTGCGTCCAGAACGATTGTTTTGACTTGGTCGAGTTTCGCCAGATGACCAGTTGCGTTGCAGGTAATGACCATGTGCTGCACAGCTGGGAACAGCCGCCGTATTTTTTCAACCACCGCGACACTTTCCGGACTCTCTCCCGAACGCGCGATGGAGACGAGCAGACCCTCCTCGGGAAACTCGGGGTTCGCCTCAGCCAACTCCTCTCTCGACCGCAGCAGCAGATCGGTTGCCGGAACGGCCTTTGCGCCTGGCCACGCTCTCGCAATCGCGTCGGCAGCATAAGCGGACGTCCCCGCGCCGGCGATAATTGCCGATTTTGAAACGCTCGAAAGAGGAATATTCGCCTGTTTGATCCGGTCGAGGCTTGTCGGCCACAGAGCAGGCTGCTGAAAAATCTCCTGCAGTGTGATCGCACCCGGGAGATCGCCCGGGCGTGCCCTGGATTCTGTCATTGCGTTCTGAAGGATAACGAAGAACAGCGAAAGTGTCAAACAGGGAGACCTGCCGGAAGATCTGCCAGAATGAGCTTAAGCGACCAGTACTTCCACCCCGGTCTGGCGCACTCTCTCCAGTAGTTCCGGTTGAATCCGGTCGTCCGTGATGATTCTGCGCACGCCGTTTATTGGGCCAATCACCGACAAGCTTCGCCGGCCGAACTTGCTGGCATCTGCGATCACGCTCACCTCTTGCGAGCGCTGCATCATGAGCGCGTTTAGCTGAGCTTCCAGAAGGTCCGGCGTAGACAGGCCGGCATCCAGGTCCAGGCCATCAACCCCCAGAAAGAAATGGTCGGCGTGGAGTTCCCGGATCGATCTTTCTGCCTGTGGGCCGACAAATGACCCGGATACGTGCCGCATGAGCCCGCCGATCATGATGACGGAAACGTTTGTGGAATCCGTAAACTCGTGGGCAATATTCAATGCATGGGTGATGACGGTGAGCGGAGTAATGCCCGCTGCTTTAATGGCTTTCGCCGTCTCGCTCGAAGTTGTACCGGAATCGAGGATCACCGTTTGTTTCGGTTTCACGAGCCGGGCCGCCGCGCGCGCGATTCTCACCTTTTCAGCATGATGAATAGAACGCTTTACATTCAGCGGAACATCATCGTTCGGTGACATGGGCACCATCGCGCCGCCATAGGAGCGTACCAGCAGCCCACGTTCGGCGAGTTGGCCCAAATCCGCCCGCAGGGTCACCGCTGAAACCTTGAAGCGTCGCACTAAATCCTCAACCGAAACGCTACCTTCCCTGCGAATAAGCTTCACGATTTCACGGCGTCTCTCGTCGGCAAGCAGGACGGGCGCTTTGACAGGCATTCGGATCGGGCTCTTTCAGGAGGTATATTACATCAGTCAGGTAACCGTCCTGCGCGGGCCAGGCGAACAAAATGGTGAGCCAAAAGGCGATCCGGCAGTAGAAAAGCCTCGCGAAAATCGGCTTCAGCAGCCCTTTTTGGGCCGGCTTCCGCTCTGAGCGCTCCCGACAAATAGAGCGACCAACTCGTCTCGTCGCCCGCGTTTCTACGCGTTTCCGACCGCGCGAGAGCTGATTTCATAAGCCCTGTCCATTTCGCATCATCGAATCCCGACAGCTTTCTTGCCGCGGCCCGCGCCCAGATAAGCTCGGCAGGTCCGGTTGCTTGAGCCGCCCGGCGGTACTTAACCGTAGCCTCCTCCGCACGGCCGCAACCCGAATCCATTCTTCCGAGAAGGTAATTCGTCCGGGCCGAATTGAGCATCGGCGCCAAACCGTCTTGTGTGAACGCAAGCCCAGGCACCGGCGTCCCCAGGTGTTCCGATTCGGCCAGGGCCGCATCGCAATGTCCGTCGCGGGCCGCTGCCAGGATCTGCTGCAGCCGAACTTCGAACCACACCTGCCGAACGTTCGTGCCCCCTTCTTCACGCGGAAAGAACCGGCCGTGGAAAAGCGCAAGAGCGCCTTTAAAATCGCCTGCTTCCGCCCGATTTAGCGCCAGTTCGTAAACCAGTGGCGAAGGCATGTGAGCTGGATCGGGGTATTTTTCTAATGCAGAGACTCGTTCGGACGCGGGGCGCTCTAAAAGGCTAAGTGCCTGATCGAGGCCGAAATAGATCTGATCGTTGTGGGGATCGCTCGATAATCCGTCCTGGAAAGCCTTCAACGCAGCCGCCGGGTCTCGTTTGATGCGCATCAAAGCCAACCCCATGCTGGCGTCCAGTACGGGAATCCTTGCATTGTCTTCGCGCGCTTTCCGCCATTCCGTGAGAGCGGTGTCCGTGAGCCCGCGAGAGAAATAAAAAGTACCGAGCAAATAATGCGCAGTACCATCAGCCGGATTCGCCTGTTCTGCGGAGTGCAGGACCTGCAAAGCCTCCGCGCTGTTTGGGAAGACATACTGCGTTGAAAGCTTTGAAGCTTGTTGATAATCGGCGGTCGCCGGCTGGCCCAGTTTCTGCAGGCACCACGCACGGAAGTATCCGACCAGCGCATGATTCTGCGGCAATACCGACCCCGGTTCGCTCCGGTCCGCCGGTGTCGCCGGATATTCTCTCGAAAGTACCTGCACGGCCCGCTTATAAAAACCAAGGCGCATGTATTCGGAAGCGATGTTCAAAACCCGGTAGGGATCTGCCGCCAGGTGCGCCAGGTCCGGATCGCCGGCCTCTTCGCGAAGAAAATAGTCCTCCGGTGATGCCCTCAACGAGTTTTTCGCAAGTGAGCCGGCAGTCTCATCCTCTTCGGCTGCCTGTTTCACCGCTATCCATTCTTCCGTCGCGCGGCTGTCATCGGGTTCGCTGTCCCGTGCCTCCGCCAGATACCGTTCAGCCTGTTTCAGATCTCCCTCGCGGGCGTGCAATTCACCGAGTTTTAGCGTCGCCGCTGCATGAACTGATGGCATCCGCTGCGCCGTTTCGAAATTCGTGAGTGCTTTGCGGTCGTCGCCCTGCCCTTGGTAGGCTAGGCCAAGATAATACGCAATCGTCGGGTTTGGAGTGTCGCGCCGCTGCGCCGGTTCTAAATAGCGGACGGCCTCATCGTAGAGCAGAAGACTTGCTGCCAGCCGTCCGGCCGCGAGCCCCAGGCTGAAGCTATCCGGAAACTTTCGCAATCCCTGTTTGTACACATCGAGAGCTTGCAGTAGCCTGCCGTTCAACTCGTCATCTGCGCCCGCTTGCAGCCAATCATCTTCCGAGCGTTGATCCGGTTCCGGCATCGCGTAAGAGCGCTGCGGCCCTACGTGAATTTCCGATTTCGGCGTCCAATTAAACTCGCCTTCAGTCTGCCGGAGCAGCACCGCTCCGTTTGGACCTCGCAGCTCGAACGTGCATTTGTGAGCGGGATCCGATATCGCTACATCGCGCTTCCATGTCTTCTCCGGATCAAGGTCGACGTGCTCGTCCACGAGAGCTTTTCCGCTGTTGAGAACTCGCACAGATGCGCCGGGGGTTGGCTGGTTCGCGTTAAAGCCGATATGAAGGCTGTCTCCCTGGCGAGTCATCTGTAGAACCCCCGCCAGGGTGGCCCGCGTGATGCCCCCGATTCCGCGAACCGGCATCCAGTACTCCGAGAATCGGATCGTCTGCCGCGGCTCTAAGAACGCATACGTCTCCTGGTTCCGGAACAGGCCGGCCTGCACCTCAACGTAAGCGCTATCGTTATCCGATAGCGCCTTTCGCCAATCCAGGCCGTCGGCATCGACACCCCATGACCATGTTTTCTTTCCTGGAAGGTCGCCGTAATCCGCGAAATGAACCGTCCCCGTATCAATCTTCGGATTCCAGACGCCCATGAACGGCTCACGGCTTCCGTGTACAAAGAGCGATACCGGGCCTTTCGTCTGGTTTCGGATAATGCTCAAATCGGTGCCGCTCGAATCGACCGGCCAGGTCTGCACTTCCGTGAAGCCGTGGCTTGCGGCATAACGCATCGGATATTCAATGTGCGAATCATCCCAGACCTGGACGCCGGCATTATTCCACCAGTAGAAGCGGTGCCTTACGTCGCTGCGATTATTGAGACTTACCCGTTCTTCTAAGATTGTGCTCTGCGGGTGCAATCGCAGCTCGACCGTCCACTCCATGCCATATACGCGATCGATATTGCTGACGAACGCGGAAGCGCTGCCGTCTGCGTTCTTCCGGTACGCAAAATCCACCGGAGACATGGAAACCCAGTTGTGCGAAACGGGAAAGTTGAATTCAATTCCGAAGGCGGCCCATGCTCCCCGGTAACCAATGTTCGCTTTCTTGATGGACGGGTTTGCGTAAAACATTGGTTGCCCGCTGATCTTATCGACGCAAGTGTAGAGATGGCCCCCGATATCCGGCAGAACTGAGCACTTCAGATATTCATTTTCGAGATAGATTGCGCGCCAGACATGATCGGCTCGATGGTTCGTCAGGTTATTGCGAATCGTGTAGGGGTAATTGAAGTTCCTCGTTGCATACAGGTCGAACGGCGGATTCGGGTCGGGCGGACCCTCCTCATACGTCGGCAGTGTAAGAGTGCCTTCCCAGACGCGCACCGCGGCCGGGGCGGCCTGCATGCCCAAAGTCAAGAGGGCGCCCGCAAAAACGGCGAGTGCAGTGAATCGCTTTCTCAAAAACTCAGTTGATATGGACATTGACAACGAACGACAGTTTATCCGAAAGGAATCGAAAGGGTAGCATTGAAAGACAGCAAAGAGACGAGAATGTATTCTTACCTACTGCGAACCTTCCTGATCGGCGGTCTGGCCGCGTGTCTCTGGGCCGGCCGTCCCGGCGATTTTCAGATCATCGGTCCTGGCGGAGGGGGCGCAATGTTCAACCCGACCGTCAGCCCCCACGATGAGAATACCGTTCTGGTGTCCTGCGATATGACCGGCGCATACATCACTCACGATGGAGGCCGATCATGGCGCATGTTCAATCTGCGCGGCACAGTTCGCTTCTTCGCGTTCGATCCGGT
>JAICXK010000264.1 GCA_025980435.1 Bryobacteraceae bacterium | reverse complement strand
GTATCCAGCCCCGATTGGAGGCGGCCGACAACATCCCCGGCGCCGGCGCGATCAACCGCCATAATTACCGCGGGTTCGTGGTCAACGCGCGAGACGTCGCCGAGTCCAACCGTCTGCCTCGCATGAAATTCAAAGCGAAAGAAATCCTGGAATGCTCCGGCCAGTCGCTCCCGCCATTCTCGAGCGGGTATGCGAGAGAGAGGCGTGTCATCCACGAAGATGGAACCCGATGCCGGTTCATACATCTTCGCGAGCAGTTTCACAAGCGTGGTCTTGCCGGCCCCGTTTTCGCCAACAATCGCCACCACCGCGCCGGCCGGCAAAGTGAGCGAAACGTCCTGCAGTACTAGCCTCTGGGTGCCCGGATAAGCAAACGAAACCTGCTCGAATCGGATACCTTCGCGTAGCATTGATGGCGCCCGCAAATCGGCCTGTGCCACTACTGCCGCTGCATAGTCTTCGAGCCAGGCCAGCCGCCGCGAACCGTCTGCCCAGAAGCCGCGCAAAAATCCGATCTCCCCAACGGTCGCGCCAATGTAAGCCGAAAGTCGAGCCCCCGCGGCGAGCACCAGCAGCACCTGTGCAGCCGGCGCGCGGAGTTCCAACGACACAAACACAATCCCGCCAACATACGCGCAGCCGAAAATGGCCCACGCCAAAGCGTGCCACCACGCCGAAGCCCAGCGGGCAGATGCCACCGGCACGTACCAGCGCCGCCATGCCGCGCGGCGATCATGGCCTAAACGCGCGCCGATGCCCAGGACCCGCACTTCCTTACCCGGGGATGCGGTGGTGGCAAGCGTGAACAGGTGGCGTGAGAGCCGGTTAGCCTGTGCCCCGCGCTCCTGCGCATTTCGCTCGACCGCGGGGCGCCACGAAGAGGTCAATACCGTAGGCACGGCAAACACGGCCAGCAGCAGAAGAGCCGGATGGACCGACGCCAGCAGCGCCATGGTCACCGCAAGCCGCAGCATCCATCCCAACGTGGAAAACAGCGACATATACATGTGATCGAGCACGAATACCTGATTGCGGAGCATGGAAAGACGGTCGAGATACTCGGGTCGTTCCTGATGCGCAACGGTTGCAATGGATGCCTGGAGTTGCGCGACATGCGACTCCAGCGCGATGGTCACGCGGTCGCGGAAGCGGCGCTGCAACCGCGTACTGGCGGTGCGGAGAAACCAGGTAGCTGCCGCCGACACACCCAGCCCGAGCGCTGCTCCCTCCACTAGCCCGGGCCGCTGCTGAACGACTCCTGCGCCCAGCAGCGCCAGCCACAACGCAAGCAGCGCATCCGGCAGAGCCGCGAGCTGCGACAGCGCAAGAGACCCGAGCATCATACGCGGTTCGTTCCGGTAGCCCAGCTTGCAGAGCCGCCACATAGACGAGAGCGTCGGAGGCAATGGCTCGATCGCGCCCTTCGCCTCAGGCCCATTTCGCTCAGGCGAGGACGTCATAAACAGTACCCTCCTCGTCGGATTCATAGAAGCGCTGTGCCTGCAGATCGAACATCGTCCGGTAGCGTCCGCTCAGCGCCATCAGCTCGTCATGAGTTCCCAGTTCGACCACGCGGCCGTGCTCGAGCACACAGATACGGTCGGCTTGGCGAACAGTCGAGAAGCGGTGCGAGATCAGAATTGTGGTGCAGTGCCGTGTTGCCGCCAGAAGCCGGTCGAAGATCTCCGCCTCGCCTCGCACGTCGAGTTGCGCGGTCGGTTCGTCCAGCAGCACAACTCCAGCGCCCAGACTGACGGAAGCGAGTGCCCGGGCGAGCGCCACTCGCTGCCATTGGCCACCCGAGAGGTCGGTCCCGCCATCATAGCCGCGCGCAAGCACGGTGTCCAGGCTCGCCAGATTCTTTGCGCCTGCCGCATCAAGCGCGGCATAAATCACTTCATCCGGAGCGCCCGCGGGGGATACGTTCTCCCGCATCGGCACTTCCATGCGAATGAAATCCTGAAATACCGCCGTGATTCGCGAGCGCCAGGAAGCCAGGTCGAACTCACGAAGGTCCACGCCATCCACTTCGATCTGGCCCGACTGCGGATCATACAGCCGGCACAGGAGTTTGGCGATGGTTGTCTTGCCCGCGCCGTTCTGACCCACGATTGCGAGAGACGATCCGGCCGGAATGGTCAGATCGAAATGTTCCAGTACCGGTGCGCCGCCCGAAGGGTAGGCAAACGTGACGTCGTGTAGCCGGATCGCATGCGCCGGTTTACCTTCGGCCGGGCGGTTGCCAATAAGGAGGTTTCCGGCGCGCCGCATGGATTCCTCAAGCCGCAGCACGGCCGCGACGGGAGCGGATGCGCCGTCCAGCGCCCAACTGAATCCGCCAAATGCGATCATCGACACACCCACCGCGCTTTGCACATATGTAACGGCTTCACCGAGACTGATGTGATGACTGGCGGCAGCGTTCGCCAGAGACCAGAACACAACCACGTTCGCAGCGGTCACCAGGAGTATGCTCCAGATCATCGGACGCTCCCTCAAGCGAGTCGCCGTGTACTGCAGCTCATGAAGGCGGGTGCGTCTCGCGACGAAGCGGTCGATCGTCCAGCCCGCCAGTCCAAACAGCCGCAATTCCTTGCTCGCCGGCGGGTCTACCGCCAGTCGGTAAGCGTACTCGGCATCCCGCTGCGCGCTCCGGACCTCCTCGGTGTTGCGGTCGCGCCAGACCGCGCTCTCGCGCAGCAGCCAGTGAGTCGCGAGCCAGGCGCCCGCAAGGACGACCGGCGCCCACCACTTGTATGCGAAGAGGATCGCTGCGGAAGCAAGCCCGCCGATCATCTCAACCATGCCATTCGCGATGAAATCCATCGAAATGGAAAGCGGAGGGCCGGTCATGCCGAGATCGAAATCGCGCGCCACCGTAAGGTCACTCGTGAGCTCCGGATCTTCCAGGTGGCCGATGCCGGGCGGCCGTACGCAGGCCTCGGTGAGCCGCTCGTAGAGCCAGCCGGCCGCGGAGTCTCCCAGGTTGGAGCCGAGCACCTGGTGAAGCGGGCTGAGAACCTGCAGCAAAATGAAGATCGAGCCGGTTAGAGCAAGCGGACCCGCGAGCCCATGCCCGCTTCGCACGTCGGCAATGAGCCACCCCATCGCGATGGCAAACGCGGCGGGCAGGATGCCTCGCAGCAGAAGGATTGCCCACCACCCGGCGGCAAGGCCCGGGTTTGTCTTCGGCAAAATGCTGAAGAACTTCCATTCTTTGCGGGCGGCCAGCGCTTCCAGCATCCCTGCATTCTGCCATAATTGACCCGCTTGGATGTAGACAGAAAGAAAGCGGGAGAGGCCGGCCCCGCCCGTCCAGGCGCCAATTCATCGAGGAAGGTCAGCAGCTAGGGCCGGCTCAGTCCTCGCTTGATATGCTTCGTAACTGAAATCAGCCGCCGGTATTCCCTGGGTGGGATCGAGGCGGCCGCGAAAACGGGAGAACAGAAACGAATGCGTAATCAGAGGCAAACAAAGATCGGCCGGCGAGGCCTCCTCAAAACATCCGCCGCGCTCTTAGGCGGCGCTCTGCTCGGCGGGAGGGCCGAGGCCAATCCAGAGCCGCGAATTCAGAATGTCAACACAAATTCCAGCCCTTCGAAGTTGAGAATCACGGATCTGCGTGTGGCGACCGTGAAGAAGCCCGGGCCTAGTCCTTGCACCATCATTCGCGTCGACACGAACCAGGGCGTTTACGGCCTCGGAGAAGTGCGCGATGGCGCCAGCCAAACGTACGCGCTTTTCCTGAAGAGCCGAATCCTCGGCGAAAATCCGCTGAATGTCACGTTTTTATTCGAAAAGATCAAACAATTCGGCGGCGATGCGCGCCAGGCAGGCGGCGTAGTCGCCATCGAGGAAGCTCTCTGGGACATTGCGGGAAAAGTATATAGCGTGCCGATTTACCAAATGCTCGGCGGTAAATTTCGCGACAAGATGCGGATTTATGCCGATACCGAGGAGTCGAAGGATATCAAGGTCTACGCCCAGCGCATGAAAGCCCGCAAGGAAGAAATGGGCATTACCTGGCTCAAAATGGATCTCGGCATCAACATGGTCGAAGATACTCCGGGAACCGTGACTCGGCCTTCCGGACTATCGCGCTGGGAGTCAACGCAACTCCGTCATCCCTTTGTCGCGACGGAGGTGACGGATAAAGGCATCGAAATGCTGTGCGCCTATGTTGCCGCGATCCGCGAAGCCGTCGGAATGGAAATCCCTCTTTCCATGGACCACTTGGGCCATATTGGCGTGAATTCCGCCATCCGTTTGGGAAAGGCTTACGAACGCTATAACCTTTCGTGGATTGAGGACGTGATTCCCTGGCAATACACTGATCTTTTGAAACACATCACCAACGAGAGCCCCACGCCTACGCTCACCGGCGAAGATATCTATCTAAAAGAGAATTTCATCAAGCTCTGCGAGAACCACGCCGTCAGTAAAATCCACCCGGACATTTCCACTTCGGGCGGAATTCTGGAGACGCATAAGATCGGCAATGCCGCTATGGAATACGGCGTTCCGATGGCGATGCACTATGCCGGACTGCCGATCGGCGCATACGCCAGCGTTCACTGCGCGGCGGCCACGGAGAATTTCCTCGCCTGCGAAAATCACGCGCTCGATGTCCCCTGGTGGCAGGATCTCGTCGAAGGCGTCGAGAAACCCATCATCAATAAAGGCTTCATCGCGGTTCCCGATAAACCGGGTCTTGGCATCACGCTCAACGACGAAGCCGTTAAAGCGCACTTGGCGCCCGGATCGGGTTTCTTCGAGCCCACACCGCAGTGGGACAAGGAACATTCGTGGGATCGCCTGTGGAGCATGGCGCCCAGAGGAGCGGGAAAAATCGCATGAGAAAAGCGATCTTGGCGGCGCTGGCCGCCTGCTTCACGTTCGGGGCATTGCCTTCCTTCGCTCAGGTAAAGATGACGAAAGAGCAGATGATGTTCTATACCTCGGGTTGGAAGGGCGACCGTTTTCCCGACGGACGCCCCAAGGTGTCTGACGACCTCCTCAAGCGCGCCCTGGATGTGTCTATCGAAGATGTTTGGGACTATCTGCGCGAACACGGCTATCGCAATCAGTTTGAGGGAAACTGGCAGGCTCTCCACATTGAAAAGCCGTTTGCGGGCCGCGCACTCACCGCGCAATATATGCCGTCGCGTCCGGACATGGCCAAGGCGATTGCCGCGGAGGGTAAAGCCGAGGGCCGTGTGAGCGGCACCAACAGTTGGCCGATCAATGAACTGCAAATCGGTGACGTTTATGTCGCCGATGGTTTCGGGAAGATCATCGAGGGCACGTTAATCGGCTCTAATCTGGGGAACGGAATCGCTGCCCACACCCACACCGGCTTTGTCTTCTACGGCGGCATTCGCGACCAGGAGGAGAACCGCGAGATCCCGAATTTCAACGGATTCTATAAGGGCTATGATCCCTCTGCCTGGGCTCAGATGGAACTGACCGCGATCAATGCTCCGATTCGCATCGGCCGCGCCGTGGTTCTGCCCGGAGATCTGGTCCTTGCGAAAACCGATGGGGTCGTTTTCATCCCTGCCGTCCTGGCCGAAGATGCCATCAGTTCCGCCGAGTTCACCAATCTAACGGACGCGTTCAATTTCGAATTAAATCAGCAGGGCAAGAACGGCGCTGAATTCGAAGGCGGCTGGACACCGGCGAAATATGCCGCGTTTAGGAAGTGGATAGACGCCCATCCGGAGAAGCTGAAAATGTCCCGCGCCGAGTTTGACGCGTTACTGGAAAAGGCAACGCATCCGCAGGCGCGGCATCACGAACCTTAGACCGGCACGTCCTTAAGAACCGAAGCCGGTCGGGCGACCGGCTCGCCGGCCCCACACGTTAAAACTCGTACCTCAACGCGAACTGCATCACGCGCGGTTGCGTCAACAAGTTCGTGTAGTTCCCGAACTGGCTCGAAAGATCGATTTCGGGCCGGTTCGATTGCACATCGAAGCGGTTCAGATTCGTTACGTTGAACACCTCCCAGCGCAACTGCAGGCTCTGGCTTTCGAACGTTTTCCAGCGCTTGCTCAGGCTCGAATCCCAGCCGGCAAAGCCGTCCCCGCGAAATGTATTGCGCGAGCCGCTGGCGCCGGGATACGGATGCATAAAGTCGGCCACCACCGCCGTTCCGTCAGCGAACATGTTCACCGTGCCGTTTGGCTCCTTGTAAGCGCCGCTCTTGGGCGTCACAATGGTCAGGGCATTGCCCTCCTCTTCCCAGTTCGTCGGGAAGTAATAGCCGTTATCCACCGTTACCGGAAATCCGCTGGTCCAACGCACGATGCCCGATAACTGCCAGCCGCCGATGAAAGCGTCCAGCAGCCCGCTCGCGTTACGGCCGATCGGTTTGCCCTTCCCGAACGGAAGCTCAATGATGTAGTTCGCATTGATCTGGTGCGGCGTATCGAAATCCGAAACACCGCGCAGTTGATTCGGCGAGAACGGATTGATGACCTGGCCTCCCAGCCCGCCGTACGGCCGAATCCGCTCGGCATCCGAAGAAATGTCCATGGATTTCGAGAACGTGTAATTCAGATCGAATTGCAAACCCCCGCTGAACCGCTTTCGCAGGGTCGCCTGGAAAGCGTTGTAGCTCGAATTGCCGATGGTGCTCCAGGCGTACAGCGACGAATACTGTGGATTGTAGAACGAGAACGGCCCGGTATTGAGATTGTAGGAAACGCCGCTCAGGTTGTCGTCCGGTATGCCGCCGAATGCGTCAATGACAGCCTGTGCGGTCGTGTCGTTGAATTTCGCGCACAGAAACTGATCGTAAACTGCCTGCGCGACATCTTTCGTCGAGCCGCCGCTGCATGTCAGGCTGTACGCGCCGCCGCTCTGTAGCGGCTGCATCAGGTTTTTCCAGTAAGCTGCGGTGGGGCCAACCAGAGCTGCGTTCACCTTGCTTGCCGGCAGGCCCGCCCGATAAATTTCCGACATGCGCGTAGCGGCCTGAAAGTAAGTGACGCCCGATTTCTTGTCGGTGAGATTCAGCGGCTCCAGCAAGTCGCGTTGTGTGAGCAGGTTCCGTGAAAACCTGCCGACATACGCCAGCTCGAGCGCAAACTGCTTGGGAAGCTCCCGGCCAATCGAAAAATCGACCGTATACGAATAGGGTGTTTTGATCGTGTCATCCAATCCCCAGGCGATCGCG
>JAICXK010000388.1 GCA_025980435.1 Bryobacteraceae bacterium | reverse complement strand
TGGCGCAACGAAAACGGGTTCGCATTAAAGGCAAACCGGAGTATAGCGAAACCCCTTGAGAACCGTCGCGCCGGGCACGTACAATAAGACCGTGCGGAACCTGCTCGCGATTCTTCTGCTGGGAGCAATCAACTTTCCCTTGATTGCTCCGGCCGTATCCGCGCAGGCGGAACCGGAACTGCCGCCGTGCTGCCGGTTGACCGGCAAACATCAATGCGCGCTGAAGCGGGCTGCCCGTCATGAGGCGGCCGGAGTTTTCGTTTCAAGCGTCCATAGCCAATGCCCGTTCTCCGCGGCAACGGGCGCGACTGCGCCGGGTTCGCACGGTTTTGTACCCAGCGGCCCTGTTGCCGCTCTTGGAAGTCTTCCTGTCACTTTCACAGCGCCGGTTAACATCCATAACGGTGTTAGATCTCTCTCTACCCGAGCGCACTGCAAGCGCGGTCCCCCAAGTCTGCTCTCCTGATCCGATTCACGTCTTTTTTATAGATCATCGGCAGGCGTGCTGTATCTGCACGCTTGCAAATGGGGAACCAATGAAAATCTGCAGGAGCGTCAGCCTACTTGTCTTACTGGGTATGCCCGCCTGGGCAACCATCTTCAGCACTGTTCGCGGCATTGTGCACGATCCGAGCCACCGGCCGGTTCCCGACGCTGAAGTAATACTTCACGCCCGGAACTCCGATTACTCGCAGAAGCGCACCACCGATCTGGAAGGCGCATTCGAGTTTGCAGCCGTACCCGCCGGCGAGTACACCATCCAGGTTACGCATCCCGGCTTTGCGGAGCAGCAGCAGGCACTCACCGCTGTCTCAAGTTCCGCGCCCCTGATTCATTTCCAGCTTCAGCTTGCCCACCAGAAGGAATCGGTCAGCGTTGCCGAAACGCCGGAAACCGTGAGCACTCAATCGATGACGCCCACAACAACCATCACCCGTCAAAATATTTTAAGCGCTCCGGGAGCGAGCCTTAGCAATAGCTTGAGAATGATCACTAACTACGTTCCCGGCGCCTACATGACCCATGATCAATTGCACGTCCATGGAGGACATCAGGTCACTTGGGCAATCGACGGCGTACCGATTCCCGACACGAACATCGCAAGCACGGTCGGCTCCCCGATTGATCCGAAGAACATCGACACACTGGAAGCACAGCGCGGAGGATACTCAGCCGAATATGGGGACCGGACGTATGGCGTGTTCAACGTCGTGCCCCGCACCGGCTTTGAAGGCAACCGGCAACTGGAATTCAACACTAGCTATGGAACCTTTAATCAAACCGACAACGAGGTTAACTTCGGCAGTCATACCGAGCGGTTCGCCTATTTCGGCAGCTTTACCGGCCACCGCAGCGATTACGGACTCGAAACCCCCGGACCCGAAATTCTGCACGATCGCGTCTGGGGCCTAGGCGGGTTCGGATCGCTCATCTTCAATCTCGATCCGTCGAACCAACTCCGCTTTGTTGCCTCATCGCGTAGCAACGATTTCCAGATTCCGAACACACCCGATCAAAACACAGATGGAATTCGCGACGTGGAGCGCGAGCGGGACACCCTGGCTACCTTTACTTGGGTACACACGTTCTCTCCGGGACTTCTGTTCACGGCAGCGCCCTTCGTGCATTTCAATCGCGCGAACTACGATGGCGATCCGGATGACACGCCGATCAGCACAACCCAGCACCTGGACTCCACCTACGCCGGCGCCCAAGTCGCGCTGAATGCGGTCACGGCGCGTCACGATGCCCGGTTCGGTTTCTACGGCTTCGGTCAGCACGATGACGAGTTCATTCACGTGCTTGCCAACGATGGCTCCGGGGACAATGTACGCGCAGAACGGGCTCAGACCGGCTATTTGAGCGCGGCTTTTCTGGAAGACCAGTTCAAGGTGATGCCATGGCTGACCCTGACGGGCGGCTTACGGCTGACGCATTTCTCCGGCGGAATTTCAGAAAATGCGGCCAATCCGCGCGTGGGAGCGGCGCTTCGTATTCCGCATCTCAATTGGGTGTTGCGCGGCTTTTATGGATCCTATTACCAGGCGCCCCCCCTCTCGACCGTCTCCGGACCCCTGCTCACATATGCGGCTGCGCAAGGATTAGGCGTCGTTCCTCTGCATGGTGAGCGCGACGAAGAAAATCAGGTGGGCCTCACCATCCCCTTGCATGGATGGAGTTTCGATTTCGACAGCTTTCGCCTGCGTGCGACCAATTACTTCGATCACAACGCGCTGGGCAATTCCAATGTCTTCTTTCCCATCACCATCGCGGGCGCCCGCATCTGGGGTCAGGAAGTAACCGTACGGTCTCCGCGGCTCTTCCATCGCGGTCAGGTGTCGCTAGCTTACTCGCATCAGCACGCCGAGGCGGAGGGCGCCGTGACCGGAGGGCTGACCGACTTTTCGCCGCCTGAGGATGGTTATTTCCTTCTCGATCACGATCAGCGCAACACCCTGCACGCAAACTTTCAGTGGACTCTGCCGTATCGGATCTGGGCGGCTGGCGACCTCTACTACGGTTCCGGATTCACGGATGGCAGCGTTGACTATCCTGCTCACCTGGAGCCCCATACGACATTCGACCTTTCGCTCGGGAAATCCTTCGGAGAGAGGTGGGCGGTCTCCATAAACGGTCTGAATGTGGCCAATCGCCGCTTTCTCCTGGACAACAGCGAGACCTTTGGCGGCACCCATTACGCCGAACCGCGGCAGATCTGGGTGCAGTTGCGTTATCGATTTCGTTTGTAAGTTACGCTACGCATTATGCTAGCCTGACGATTATCCAAATGAGCATTTTCCGGAAGAAATCGCTGGCAGCCTTGCTGGACCAGGCGAGCCACAGCGACCTGAAGCGCACGCTGACAGCCAAGAGCCTGGTCGCTTTGGGCGTGGGCGCGATCATCGGCGCCGGCCTGTTTATCCGAACCGCCGCGGCGGCCACCGAAACTTCAGGACCGGCAGTAACCATCTCCTTTGTTATCGCCGCAATCGGCTGCGTATTCGCCGGACTATGTTACTCCGAGTTCGCCGCCATGATTCCCATCGCTGGCAGCGCCTACACGTACGCATACACCACGATGGGAGAGTTGATCGCATGGATTATCGGCTGGGCGCTTGTGCTCGAATATGCGCTGGGAGCGGCAACCGTTGCTATCGGCTGGAGCGAATATCTCAACAATCTTCTGGGCGGAGGCATTCCTTTCCAGTGGTGTCATTCACCGATGCAGGTTTCCACTACGGGCGTCCACGGGATTTTCAACCTGCCCGCCCTGTTTATCGTTCTGCTCCTCACCGCAATCCTTATTAAAGGCACTCAGGAGTCGGCGACAGTGAATGCCGTCATCGTCGCTCTAAAAGTCGGCATCGTCATCGCCTTTATCGCCATCGGCTGGCAATTTGTCCGGCCTGCCAATTTATCGCCGTACATGATTCCCGCTGGCATTCCTGGACACGAAGGAATCTTTCAGCATGGCTGGGGCGGCATACTAGGCGGAGCGGGAATCGTGTTTTTCGCATTTATTGGTTTCGACGCGGTTTCAACCGCCGCTCAAGAGACAAAGAAACCAGAGCGCGATATGCCGATCGGGATATTGGGCTCGCTCGCGGTGTGTACCATTCTCTATATTCTTTTCGCGTACGTGCTCACGGGCGTATGCAACTGGCGGGAATTTGCCGT
>JAICXK010000343.1 GCA_025980435.1 Bryobacteraceae bacterium | reverse complement strand
CCGATCAGGCTGTTGCTCGAAAGCGAAAGCGCTCCGGCAAAGAACGTCCACGGCACCAGGCCGGCATACACGAACAACGGATAAGGAATACCCGGCGTTTGTATCTTCGCCACGGTGGTGAAGAGAATGCCGAAGACGAGCGTTCCGATCAAGGGCTGCAGGACGGCCCAAAGGCCGCCTAATACGGTTTGCTTATACCGTACCTTGATG
Organism: Bryobacteraceae bacterium; assembly: GCA_025980435.1. Classification (GTDB taxonomy): domain Bacteria; phylum Acidobacteriota; class Terriglobia; order Bryobacterales; family Bryobacteraceae; genus Bog-105. The sequence goes on along the minus strand of JAICXK010000343.1, from coordinate 4,405 downwards.
TCCCGCCAGATCAAGAATCCAAGCAGTTCCCGGTAGGCCCACAATTCTTTTAGGTCGATTGGCTGCCATCCCCGGCGGGGTTTAATCAGCAGTTCGACAGCATAGGCAGACACTTACTGTTTTTCGCTCCTCTCGTGAATCATGCATGGCCGTTTGCTAACGCGCGGCTCGGGTTCGGGCCTCATTTGAGGCGACCGGCACCGGCTGTAATGCAATTGCCGCGCCAACGGAAGCGCGCTCAGCCGCCCTGTCCGGCTCCTACCGCGACCTCGTCCGACGCCTTCTCCCCGATCCCCAGCTTCTTCATCTTGTAAAGAAGAGCCTTGTAGTCCACCTTCAGCAGCTTGGCGGCCTGCTTCCGGTTCCAGAGAGTTGCGTTCAAAGCCGAAAGTATGGCATCTATTTCCGCCTTCTTGCGCGCTTGATCCACCTCGGCCAAGATCGAGGCGTGTCCTGGCGAATTGGCTTTTCTGCCGGGAGAATCCGGATGCGCTGGTCCACTGGCCTCGGCAATTCGGGACGAATCAGTTGCCTCGTAATAACCCGGTGCGGCCGAAATCATCGCAGGGCCGTTCGAAGCCGGGTTCTGTTCCGCCGCCTGGCTCGGCAAGCTTATCTCCAGAACCTGCGGCGCCAAACCAATGCCATGCGTGGTCCGTTTCGATTTCCGCCGGAGCTCCGTCGCGATCAGCTCCACACTCCGAAACACCAGAAACTTGCGGATCACATTCTCGAGCTCGCGCACATTTCCCGGCCAATCGTGCTCAAGAAGCGCCTGGCGCAGCCGCGGCGGAATCTCGACCGGGTCGTTCGGAGCATACTTCTGCAGAAAGAACTCGGAAAGTGTGATGATCTCGTCCTTGCGCTCGCGCAGCGGCGGCACGTGGATTTCAATAATGTTCAAACGGTAAAACAGGTCCTCGCGGAAACGGCCGTCCGCGATGGCTTCTTCGAGATTGCAGTGCGTGGCCGCCATGACGCGCACGTCCACCTTACAGGTATCCTTGGCGCCCAGCCGAAGGAATTCACGATCCTGCAGCACCTGCAACAGCTTCGCCTGTAATTTGAAGTCCATGTCGCCGATTTCGTCCAGCAGAATCGTTCCACCATGGGCCATTTCGAACTTGCCGGGGGTGTTCTTGAAGGCGCCGGTGAATGCACCGCGCTCATAACCGAACAGTTCACTCTCCACCAGCTCGGACGGCAGAGCCGCGCAGTTCAATTTCAGAAACGGCCGGCCCGCGCGCTTCGAGCGTTCATGCAGCTTGCGCGCCAGCACTTCTTTGCCAACTCCCGTTTCGCCGCGCATCAGGACCGGAACGTCCGATCCTCCTACGCGTTCCAGCAGCGCATGCACGCGCTCCGACCAGGTGCCGGTAGACAACACGCAAGGTTCGGCCGGGTGCGCACTCTTTAACGCAAGCGCAGTATCCCTGCCCGGGTTCGGCGGGTTGAGAGCGCCTTCGATGGCGCGCAGAAGGTCGCCATGGGCGATCGGTTTCGAAAGAAAGTCGAGTGCGCCCGCCTTGAGAACGGTTGCGACGTTCGCCGGCGTGCAGGAACCCGAGAGAGTAATCACCGGCAGTCCCGGCCAGCTCTGCCGTACTTCTCGCAAGGTTTCGAAGCCGTCTTTGCACGGCATGATCAAATCCAGGAGAAGAAGCGAAACTTTTGCACTATCCCGTTCGAGAAGGTTGACTACCTCCTCGCCGTTCTGGGCAAATTCGACTTCATATCCCTCGCAGTTCAGGGCGACTCCCAGATAATCCCGTACTTCCGGTTCATCCTCGGCAATCAAGATTGTATTCATGGGCTTCTTGTCGGGCACGGCAAATTTCGCTTCTAGCGGCATATCGGTTGAATACTCCGGTTACGCTAGCTGCAGAGAGGAGTAAGCAGTACTCGGCGCGCTTTTTCGAACGGGATTGGCGGGGAGCACAAACGAGAAGCAGCCTCCCTCGCGGCGGGGCGTCGCCCAGATTGCGCCACCATGCGCCGCAACAATCGCCCGGCAGATGGCCAGTCCCAGGCCGCCTCCCGAACGGTCGCCCGTCCCGCGGTAGGAGGCATACTGCTCGAAAATTTTTTCCGCCAGATGTGCGGGCACTCCCGGGCCGGAATCCATAATGTCCATTCGGTAGCCATCCCCAATTTTTTCCTGGAAATCGGAAAACGGGGCCTGAAAATCGAAATACGGGGCCTGCGCCTCGGGACCGGAGCCGTGCTCGCGGGCGCCGCGCTGCACCGGATATCCCCGAACGGTGATCCTGCCATCCTTTGGCGTGAATTTGCTGGAGTTTTCCAGCAGATTCATCAGCACCTGTTGGATCTGTTCTGTCTCGAACAGCAGGCTGCCGGATGCGGGCTCGATCTGAACATCGATTTCGATCTGCTTATCCTGCAGGAACGGATATACATCCTGAAGAGCCTGATCGAGAGCTTCCTCGATATCTCCCTCGCTGCGGTTCGGGACTCGGGCAACGCGGCCTTCCGTAAGCAGTTCGAGTGTGCCGCCGGCCAGCCTGGTCAAGCGACTGGTGCTGTATCGCATTCGCTCCAGGAGTTCCCGCTGTCCCGTATTGACCGGGCCCAGTTTCCCCTCCGCCAGGAGCCCGCAGTAGCCATGCAGAGCCGTTAGGGGCGCACGGAAGTCGTGGATCGCGCGAGCCAGGAAATTGCTGCGCTCCTGATCGTATTCCTGCAGCTTGAGATTTACTTCGAGAACGTACTGCAGCAAGGCATCCCGATCCAGGCGCAGGGTGGCGGCTTCACGCGCCTGTTGCCGCAGTTCCCACGCTTTCCAGGCCATTTCCACAAAAGCCCGCAGCGTGAATGCACTCACCGGCTTCAGCAGAATGCATGCGGATTGAGGTAAAGGACCGATCTCATCCAGATACCGCGAATCCGCTAACACCAGGTGTTGGCTGCTCTCGCGCAATGCGATCTGAGAAGGCAAAGCCATCCCGGGCGCGTAGTCCCACACGTAGAGATCGGCCTGCGGGGGCGCTTCTCCCGGTTTCGATCGAATCAGCTTTGCGCGAGCAATTTCCAGAATCGGGTAGTGATCTGGATCTTCAGAAATAAAGCAAATCAGCACGTCTGACAGCACCTCCGTTACTGCAGTCCACACCAATCAGTTTTGATCGTCGTTCCGATCTTAGTTCGGTCGGAAATCAGATCCCTTTACGACTTAGCGAGATTATGTAGGAACTATACCGAGAGTTATGGACCAAACCAAGTGGGCTTACTACTAGTACTCATCGGATCAATTCGTGAGAATTAGGTTTTTGTTCACAATTTTGAGATCGTATCCATTACCTGTACGACCCACACCCACAGTTCTAAGCTCGTTCGCCGATCGCCGCCAAGCCCTCGAGAACATCGTTCTGCCCATTGACGTTAAGCGCTTCTGTGGTATCCGGCTTGCAAAGCTACGGTGACATCGGATGACGTGTCTCAACCAGCCCCATTTGTGAGTGTGCGTCTACTATTCCGATAATGACAAGCAATCTGGATTTTAAATAAATTCTATTTATAGATACTTTTCGGAGGATCTTTGCGACACGTCGCTTTTCTTTCGCTGCCGTTGCTGCTAGCAGCTTCTGCCTGGGCGCAAGTTGGCCTGGATGTAAACGTCTCCGCCGATCAGCCCGGCAAAAATGCAACGGTCGCAAGCCCGTCCTTCTCAACGGTCTCCGGCAACGAGCTTTTGCTGGCTTTCATCGCGACGGATTATCTATCGGGGTCTAACACGACAGTAAAAAGTGTGAGCGGCGCGGGCCTCACATGGGTATTGGTGGTGCGCACGAATGCGCAAAGCGGAACTTCGGAGATCTGGCGCGCGTTTGCGCCATCCGCTCTTGCCGCTGCGTCGGTAACGGCTACGCTTTCGCAAAGCGTGGCTTCTACGATAACGATTCGCAGTTTCACGGGCGTCGACACTTCCGGCACGAACGGATCGGGAGCAATCGGGGCTACCGCCAGCGCGAATCGCTCATCCGGCGCTCCAACGGCGACATTGACAACGACGCGCAACGGTTCCTGGGTCTTCGGAGTGGGGAACGATTACGATAATGCGATTGCCAGGACGCCGGGAACCGGGCAGAGTATCGTGCATCAATACCTGTCTCCCTATGGCGATACGTACTGGGTGCAGATGCAGAATGCTCCAACGGCGGTTGCGGGAACTTCGGTGGCGATAAGCGATACTGCTCCCGCTTCGGACCGCTATAACTTGAGTATCTGCGAAGTTCTTGCCGACCAATCCGGCGGCAATCCCCAGACTTACAGTATTTCAGGCTCGGTTACGCCCGTTTCGGACGGCTCGGGAAGCACCTTGACATTGAGTGGCGCAGCCACCGGGAGCGTGACAGCGGATGCGACCGGGAATTTTTCTTTCACCGGG
>JAICXK010000130.1 GCA_025980435.1 Bryobacteraceae bacterium | reverse complement strand
GCTCATGATCCGGCTGAAAGTGAATGGAACTGCTAAAACTTACCAAGGCGATCCCGAGATGCCGCTGCTCTGGTATCTTCGCGACGTCCTTCAACTAACAGGCTCGAAATTCGGCTGCGGTATGGGCCTCTGCGGCGCGTGTACGGTCCACGTCAATGGAGAAGCGGCGCGAAGCTGCCTCACGCCGATGAAGAGCGTCGCCGGAAAAGACGTACTCACGATCGAGGGTTTGAGCGAGCGCGGCGATCATCCGCTGCAGCGCGCTTGGGAGCAAACGAACGTTCCACAGTGCGGCTATTGCCAGAGCGGCCAAATTATGCAGGCCGCTGTTCTTTTGAAAACAAAACCAAATCCGACAGATCACGACATCGACGAAGCGATGCAAGGCAACATTTGCCGCTGCGGAACGTATCAGCGCATCCGCCAGGCGATCAAGATGGCCGCGGAGGTGAAGGCGTGAACCGCATTGAATTAGCCAGCCGCCGCGATTTCCTCGAAACGCTGTTTTCCGCGGGCGCCATGATCTTCGCCGCCGGCATCATTCCAGCAGGCGCTGCCGAACTCGACGTCGGCAAGACTGCTTGGCATCCGAGCGTCTTCCTCGGGCTCGATACAGACGGGTCCATCATCATCGTCTCCCACCGCTCTGAAATGGGCACCGGCATCCGAACCTCGCTTCCGATGGTAGTAGCCGACGAACTCGAAGCCGATTGGAGCCGCGTGCGCATCGAGCAGGCCATCGGCGATAAGAAGTATGGATCGCAGGACACGGACGGATCGCAATCGATCCGCGACTTTTATGCCATCATGCGCGAGACCGGAGCGACCGCACGGCTGATGCTGGAGCGTGCTGCTGCGGCGCAATGGGGCGTATCTCCGGGAGAATGCCGCGCAAGCGATCACCAGGTCATCCATGCCGCGAGCGGGAAGAAAGCAGGTTTCGGCGAGCTGGTCAGCGCCGCCGTGAAGCAGCCCATCCCTGCTAAAAACGAAATCCGGCTCAAGAGCCCGGAACAGTTCCGCTATATCGGCAAGGGCGTTCCCATTGTCGACCTGAAGGATATCTGCACGGGCGCCGCCATCTATGGCTTCGATGCCCATGTTCCTGGGATGGTATACGCGTCGATCGAGCGTTCGCCAGTCCTTGGGGGCAAACTCAAGAGCTTCGATGATAGTCAGGCCCGCAAACTCCCAGGCGTGCAGCAAACGGTTGTGATTGAAGGCGCACAGCCGCCGTACGGTTTCCAGGCCCTCGGGGGTGTGGCCGTGATTGCGGACAACACCTGGGCCGCTTCGCAGGCTCGCAAGAAGCTGAAGATCGAGTGGGAGTACGGTCCGAACGCGATCTACCAAACGGAAACCTACAAGAAATCGCTCGTCGAATCCGCCAATAAACCGCAGAAAGTCGTCCGCAGCATTGGGGATGTCGATGCAGCATTCGGCGCCGCCGCAAAAGTTGTCGAAGCGAACTACTACACGCCGCTGCTGGCCCATGCACCCATGGAACCGCCGGCCGCCCTGGCGCACTACCAAAATGGGAAGGTCGAGACCTGGACCGCAACCCAGGATCCGCAGCAGGTGCAGGAAACCGTCTCTAAAGCGCTGGGCATCAAACCCGCCGACGTGACCTGCCATGTCACGCTACTCGGCGGTGCGTTCGGACGCAAATCAAAGCCCGACTACGTGGCGGAAGCCGCAATCCTTTCGAAAAAGGTTGGCAAGCCAGTCAAGATCTCTTGGACGCGTGAAGAAGATATCCATTTCGATTACTATCACTCCACTTCCGCCATGTACTTCAAAGCGGGACTCGACAGTTCAGGCAAGCCGGTAGCATGGCTGCAGCGCACCGTATTCCCGCCTATCGGATCTACCTTCGATGACAAAGAGAGTTACGGCGGCGCGGGCGAGTTATCGCAGGGCTGGATCGACATCCCGTTCGACATCGCCAATCTGCGCGCCGAAAACGGTCCGGCGCAAGCGCACCTGCGCATCGGCTGGCTCCGTTCGGTCGCCAATATCTATCACGCTTTCGGCATCCAATCCTTTATCGACGAACTGGCGCACACCGCTGGGCAGGATCCGGTCGAATACTGGCTAGCTGCCTTGGGCGCGCCGCGCACAATCGACTTCGCCGGCCAGCAAGCGAAATACACCAACTACGGGAAGCCGATGAATGCCTATCCGCTTGATACCGGACGGCTAAAGCGCGTTGCGGAAGTGGTCGCGGAACGGTCCGGCTGGGCAAATAAGAAGTCCGGCCAGGGACACGCGTGGGGGTTTGCGGCGCATCGAAGCTTCTTAACATACGTGGCCGCGGTGGTCGAGGTCGAGGTGGATCCGAAGGGGAAGCTGCGCATTCCGCGAGTCGATATTGCAGTCGACTGCGGCAGCGCCATCAATCCTGACCGAGTGAAGGCGCAGTTTGAGGGCGCGGCCGTTTTCGGGGCCAGTGTGGCGCTACTCGGCGAAATCACGACAGCGGATGGCCGTGTGCAACAAGGCAACTTCGATACGTATCCTGTGGCGCGGATCAACGAAGCGCCTTACGAAACGCGCGTTCACATCGTGGAAGGTGGCGGCCTCCCGACCGGGGCAGGGGAGCCCGGTGTGCCTCCTACCGCTCCCGCGATTTGCAATGCGGTCTTCGCAGCCACCGGCAAGCGCGTTCGTGAACTCCCGCTCCGAAAGCAAAAGCTCGTTTAAGACCTCTATGTGAGTGATGGTCCTTGACGATGAAGCACCCGACGATGATGTCGTTGCGCCTGACTTAACGGAAAAACAACAGCAGGAAGCGGAAGAGCGCGCTCCCATCAGCGCCCTCGTAGTACATGAGGCCGTCCGCCACGACGGCGAAGAAGAACTTATCAGACCGGTCTCAGCCTTGGCATGGTCGGGCCTTGCTGCGGGATTGTCCATGGGCTTTTCCCTGGTCGCTATGGCTCTCTTTCACGCCTATCTGCCCGACACCCCTTGGCGGCCGCTGGTGGCAAAACTCGGCTACCCGCTTGGTTTCCTGATCGTTATCATCGGCCGCCAGCAGCTCTTTACCGAAAACACGTTGACCGCCATCATCCCTCTTCTGGCGAGGCGGAATCTCCACACTCTGCTCCTGGTTGGGAAACTGTGGCTGGTCGTTCTAATCGCCAATCTCGTAGGCGCGCATATCTTTGCTTGGGTTGTGGGCAATACACCGATGTTCAGTTCTCAGGTGCAGCATTCGATGCTGCAGTTGGCCAGGGAAGCGGCTCATGTGACATTCGGTCAGGCTGTGCTCAGGGGCATTTTTGCGGGATGGCTGATCGCCATGGTGGTGTGGATGCTCGCCGCGGTTGACAGCGGAAAGGCGCTGATCATTATCATCCTGACCTATATCGTCGGGCTGGCCGGGCTGACGCACATCATCGCAGGGTCGGTTGAGGTTTTGTTTCTCGTGATGGTTGGCGTAAAGAGTTGGGGAGCGGTCGCCTGGGGCTATATGTTTCCCACTCTCATTGGCAACATTATTGGCGGCGTCTCGCTGACTGCAGCTGTGAATCACGCGCAAGTTGTCTCAGGAATGGCGAGCAGGAAACACCACCACAAGCGTTGACATGATACTAACGGCCACGCAGTTGGACTTCGAACATCGCTCAGGGTTATTCTGCTGACTGAGACTCATGCAAAGCAGCCTGTTCGATTTCACTAGCCGTTGGACGTGCGATTTCCTGCAGCCGGCATGTCGCACATTTCGTAACAGCTTCCGAACTCTTCTGCGAGGGAGAGCTTATCTCTTCGCGGTAGGTCTCATGGCGCTTGCAATTGGGATCAGCACGGCCGTATTTTCAATTGCGCATGCGGTAATTTTTCATCCCCTTCCCTTCTTCGATCAGCAATCGCTTCGCGTCATCTGGAAGGCTGACCCAAAATCAGGCGTTCCTCTTTTAGAGTTGGCCTATCCGGAACTGCGCGATTTGCAGAAGGGGGTTCCGGCCATCGAATCCGTTGCTCTCATGCCGACCACTCTTTACGGCTACGGCAAAGTACTCCGCATCGGAGATCGGCAACCGTTGCAGGTAGAAAGCGCTCCCGTCTCGCACGATTTCTTTAGAACATTAGGCGTTCATCCGGCGCTCGGCCGTGATTTCCAGGATTCCGATGAGCGTCCGGGCGCCGCTCCAGTGGTTATTCTCAGCGACACCGTTTGGCGCACGCAGTTTCATCGGGACTCCAGGATTATCGGACGCCAGATCACACTAAACGGGGATGGCTACACCGTTATCGGAGTGACGGGCCATGATATTGATTTTCCGAAGGGCGTTGGATTATGGGTCCCGCTCGGAGTCAATAAGGACGCCATCGACAATCGAAACGACTACTACCTGCAAGCGATTGCCAGAGTGAAGCACGGTTACACTACGGAGCAAGCCGATGCTCAAGTTCAGGCATTATTCAAACGACTGGCGCGCGAATATCCACAGTTCTATTCAGCGACGCAGCAAGCGGTCATTACACCCCTTCCGCAGTATTGGATGGGCTCGGCACGTCTTCAACTTCTGATTTCGCTTGGAGCATCATTACTCTTATTGCTTACCGGGTGTGTCACCGCAAGCAATCTGTTTCTCTCTCGAACGCTTGCACGACGCCAGGAGATTGCAACTCGCTCTTCCTTAGGCGCAACAGTCTTCCAGATCTTCATTCAATTCTTTGCCGAAGGCTTGGCGGCCGCCTTCTTTGCGTGCTGCGCGGGCGTGGCAATTGCCTGGGCTGTGATTAAGCTGCTGGTGAGCATCGCGCCGCCTGACATCCCGCGCTTGCAAAATGCCGGAGTAAGTTGGCCGGCGCTCGGCTTTGCGCTGGCGGTCTCTGCGTTGGCGGCAGTCGCCTGCTCCGCCGCTCCTACTCTCGTCGCAACGCGCTTGAATTTGGAAATGGCATTACGCGAGGGAACCCCGCGTCTCAGTCACTCACGCCATAGCAACCGCATGCAAATCGGCTTTATCGTTGCGCAAACTGCCACGAGTGTCGTTCTGTTGGTTGCTTCCGTATTGGTCGTGATCAGCGTGCGCGCCATGTTGCGAACCGATACCGGTTTCTCTCATCCCGACGCCGTAACCATGAACCTGGCTTTGCGAGGTCCACAATCTGATGAAGCCAAGCGCCGCCTGTTCTATACCAACCTCCTGAGCCGGCTGAGAGAATCTCTCGTCGTTACGGCTGCCGGGGCGGTTCTGGTTCGGCCTCTTGAAGGGAGTATCGGATGGGACATGACGTATAGATCGGAATTCGACACGCCCCGATCCACTGAACAGCTTCCCACGTCAAATTTTGAGGTGATTACACCTGGATATTTTCAGGCCGTCGGAACTCCGATAGTAGCAGGACGGGACTTTACCGAGCATGATCGCGAAAACGCGCCGAACGCCGTCATTATCAGTAGCGGGCTTGCTCAGAGGATGCGGCGCGCCGGGCACGAGCCAGTCGGTACGCGCATTCGCTTCGGGAGGCGGGATGATGGCGAATGGTGGACCATCGTCGGGGTGACCGGCAATACGCGATATCGAGGAATCACAACACGTGATGAAGACGTGTACGTCTGTTATCTGCAGAGTGGAATTCCTGTCAATTACCTGGTCCTTCGCGGGCATGGAACAGCCGCCGAGCTAACTGCACTGGCGCGGCGCGAGGTTGCCGCTCTCGATCCATCTCAGGCCATTGCCAATGTCGCGACAATCGGCGAACTTGCCGGCAGAAACACGGCCCGGGAACGCTTCAATATGGCTCTCCTGCTGAGCTTCGGGCTGACAGCCTTGCTGCTAACTGCTGCCGGCGTATATAGCGTCATTGCGGAAATGGTTTCCCTCAGGACACGCGAGATCGCGATTCGCCTCGCCCTTGGATCTGATCGGGTGGCTCTGGTTCGTCGGTTCGCAGGCGCAACTATTGGATACGTTCTGATCGGAGAGATTGCCGGACTGGCGGCATCGTTCTTCCTGGGGCGCGCCGTTTCCGGCTTGCTCTACGCAATCAAGCCGAATGACCCGTTTGTTTTTGCCTTCGTGTTGTTTTGTGTACTGACAATTTCAACGATTGCCGCCTCCGTTCCCGCCTGGATTGCTTCAGGCCGTAATCCGGGGAGCGTTCTGCAATGAGAGCCTTATGAACTACGTTCCGTAACCAGATCCACGATCGATTGCAGGGCTCGCTGGGCTGGACTTTCCGCAAAACTCGCAATAATGCTGCGGGATTTTTCGGTGAACGTGTGGGCACGCTCATAGGCGCGTGCAACCGCCCCATGCCGCTCCAGGATCTGCAGAACATGCATGAAGGGCACCTGCTCGTAATTGCCTTCGTTAATCACCGCTTCTACGGCACGGCGCTCATCCGCTGACGCTTTTTCCAGGGCATAAATCATGGGCAGAGTGACCTTCCCCTCGCGCAGATCGTTGCCGGCCGGTTTGCCAAGAATTTTTTCCGTCGAAGTGAAATCCAGAATGTCATCCACGAGTTGGAACGCCATGCCCAGATTCCACGCGAAGTCGCCCAGCTTGGATTCCACTGAGTCCTCCGCTCCGGCTGCAGCCGCGCCCAGCGTTGCGCACGCAGAGAACAGGCTGGCGGTTTTGCGATCCACCAGCTCCATGTAATCAGCTTCGCTGATATCGATGCGGTGCAACCGCTCTAATTGCAGCAGTTCGCCTTCCACCATCATTTGTGTTAAAGAGATCAGGACATCCAGGATGTGAAAGTTGCGCTCGCGCAGCGCCACCTGGAACGCCTGCATGTAAAGCCAATCGCCGGCGAGCACTGAAATGTGATTACCCCAGACAACATTCGTGGATGGCCGTCCGCGCCGGGTCTTGGCAACATCAATCACATCATCGTGGACCAGAGTTGCGGTGTGAATCATCTCGACCACCGCCGCGAGCCGGCGGGCGCAATCCGTCGATGGACCAAACAGGCGATGGCACAACAGAAGCAGCGCAGGGCGCAGCCGCTTCCCGCCACCGGCCTGCAGATACTGATTGATGGTCGTGATTGCTTCTACCGAAGCGACCGACTCTACACTGATCTCCCGCTCAACTTCCTGCAGATCCGGCTCGACGATTTCAAACGCTTCGCGTGCGGTAATCGATTGCCGAATCTTGCTGAACATAAGTTTTCCGGCGGGCATCCTCAGTGTAACTGGTGAACGTGAAAGAGATGTTCGAAATTGGCGGTCGTTCGGGAAGCCAACTCCCCAACAGCGATGCCGCGGACGGCAGCAATCGCTTCGGCCGTATGGACAATGAACCCCGGCTCATTGCGCTTGCCGCGATGCGGCGCCGGCGCCAGATACGGCGAGTCGGTCTCCAACAGCAGGCGGTCTTCCGGCGTGATGCGAGCGGCTTCGCGGATCTCTCCGGCTTTCGGGAAGGTAGCCACCCCGCCAAACGCAAGGTGGAACCCCAAGTCCAGACACTCACGAGCTTGCTCTGCGTTCCCGGTGAAGCAGTGCATCACGCAGGGCAGGTTCGTCGAAGCCCACTTCTTGCGCAGAACCTGCAATGTATCAACCCACGCATCGCGAGTATGAATGATCACCGGCATTCGCGCCGCCGCGGCGATTTCTAATTGTTGGGTGAAGACCGGAAGCTGCTCCTCTTTCGGAACGCCCCAGTGATAATCCAGTCCGATTTCGCCCACCGCTTTGACCTCTTCGCGCATAAGCAGGCCTTCCAGATCTTTGAATGTGTTTCCGTCGATTTTAGGAGCATCGTTCGGATGGACACCTACGGTTGCAAAAACGAATGGATACGCTTGGGCCACGCGAATCGCCGCTTCCAGATCAGGCGGGCCGCCGCCCGTTCCGATAGCCAGCATGAATTTCAGCCCGGCCGCTCGAGCGCGCTCGATGACAGCGGTCCGGTCGTTATCAAACTGCTCATCATCCAGGTGGCAATGGGAATCGACGAGCTCCACTTCGCCGGCCTACTTCAGCCGGGATCCGGCGGGGATCTCTTCGTGGAAACCGGCCAGAACCGGAAGCCCGCCATCAGTAGCGGCCGCCACGATCATGCCTTGTGAAGTTAGCCCCCGTAGCTTTCGAGGCTGCAGATTTGCTACGATGACGACCTTGCGCCCGATGAGCTGCTCCGGTTTGTAAGCAAGCGCGATACCGGCAACGATGGAGCGTGGTTCGCCTTCGCCGATATCGACTTTGAGATGGAGAAGCTTGTCGGCGCCTTTCACGACCTCGGCGGATTTCACTTCTCCGACGCGCAGATCGACTTTCGCAAAATCGTCGATAGAAATCAGGCCTTCCGCAGAGGCTGCTGCAGGCTCAGGTTTCTTGCCGAGCAGCGCAGCCTGGCGGTTCTTTTCGAGTTCTTCGAGATCTTGCATTTTCTGAATAGCGGGCTTGAGATCGACACGCGGAAAAACGGCGCTGATTTCGCCGATATGCTTCGGCAGATCGAAAGTCCCCCAACGCGGAAGCCCCGGACTGATCGGGCCGGCGTTTCCGAGCTGCTGCCAGATCAGGCTTGCCGAATGGGGCAGCACCGGCTCGATCAGCCGGCAGATGATGTGCAGCCCGGCGAGCGCGCTATAGAGAATCCGGTCCAGCCGCTCTTTCGATTCCGGATCGTCGCTCTTTGCAAGCTTCCATGGCGCGTATTCAACGATAAGCTTATCCAGTCTGCCGATGAGCGACCAGACCCTTTCGAGCGCGCGTGAAAAGTCGAAGCGGTCGTAGGCTTCCCAAACGGCGGCGGCGGTCTCGTCGGCCTCAACGCGGAAATCGACATCATCACAGCGCGCGGGCGTTGCGCCGCCGCGATACTGCTGAACCATGTTCAGAGTGCGGCTGGCGAGGTTGCCCAACCCGTTTGCGAGATCGGAGTTGTAACGCCCCACCAGGGCGTCATAACTGAAGCTGCCGTCCTGCCCGAAAACGATTTCGCGCAGCAGAAAATATCGCAGGGCATCGACGCCCATCACCTGTTCGATCGGCGAGGGGCGAACAATGTTGCCGCGCGACTTGCTCATCTTGTCGTTCTCAAATAGCAGCCATCCGTGCGCGAAGATCTTCTTCGGCAAAGCCCATCCGGCCGCCATGAGAAACGCGGGCCAGTACACGGCGTGAAACCGGAGAATCTCCTTCCCGATCAGGTGCAGATCCGCGGGCCAGCGACCTTCGCCCTCCACCGCACTGATGTAAGCCGTTAAGGCATCGAACCAGACATAAAAAACGTGTGACGGGTCCGCCTCAACCGGAATGCCCCATTTGATGCTCGTGCGCGTGATGGAGAGATCGGAGAGTCCCTGTTTCACGAAGGCCAGCACTTCATTGCGCCGGATCTCCGGTTGGATGAAATCCGGATTCGCCTCGTAGAATTTCAGGAGCGGCTCTGTGAATTCCGAGAGCTTAAAGAAATAATTCTCTTCGGTCACTTCTTCGTATGGCTTGCCGGTTTCCGGGTCGATATCGCCCGGCTTCGCATCGTTTACGAATGATTCGCTGACGACCGCATACAAACCTGTGTATGTGCCCTTGTAAATGTGCCCGTTCTCGTTACACGCGTTGAAGAGAGCGTTCACGAGTTTGGCATGGTTCGGCGCGGTTGTGCGCTGGAAGCGATCGATTTGCAGACTCAGCTTCTGCCATTCGGTACGGAACTCGTTGGAGATGATGTCCGCAAACTCGCCGGGTCTCTTGCCTTGCGCGCGAGCGGCCCGTTCCACTTTCGTTCCATGCTCGTCGGTACCGGTGGTGAGCACAACATCGAAGCCCTGCATCCGCTTGAATCTGGCGATCGCTTCAGCGGCGATGGTGGTGTAGGCGTGACCGATATGGGGCGCCGCATTCACGTAGTAAATGGGCGTCGTTAGATAGTACTTGCCGTTACTCATTTTCGAATGCTCATCAATTCCGCTGCGCGCGGAACGCCTGCTCGGCTTCCGCGATCACGGTGCGCAATGGCACCTTGTTTTGTGCGGCCAGTTTGCGGCAGTCTTCGTATTCGGGAGCGAAACTGCCCGCTTGCGTGTACTTCACTCGCACGGGGCCGAATGACGTGACGACCTCGGCAATGTCGCGCGCCAGTACGCGACGTTCTGCCGTGTGAATACGCAGCCCCAGCGTCGTTGTTTCAGAGAACAGGACAGCGGCGAGTTGTTCGGTCAACTCAGGCGCGGCGATAACCCGGATCAGCGCTCCCGGGCGGTTCTTCTTCATGAACGCCGGCGTCAGGCTCACGTCGAGAGCACCTGCATCCAACAGCCGCTCCATTGCGTAGCCGAGGACCTGCGGCGTGGAGTCGTCGATATTCGCCTCAATCACCGAGACAGTCGTGTTTTCGGACGCGTTCATCCGCTCGCCAATCAAAATTCGCAAGACATTGGCTTGCGATGGAAAATCCTTATCGCCCGCACCGAAGCCCTGCGAGGTCACACGCAGCGCCGGCATCGGTCCAAAATCGCTGGCGAGCGCTGCCAGAAGCGCGGCGCCCGTGGGGGTTGTCAGTTCGGTTTCAGGCCCTGCTGAATAGATCGGTTTCTGTTTCAGAAGTTCCGCGGTTGCGGGCGCCGGTACGGGAAGGACGCCGTGCTCCGTGTTTACAGTCCCGCTCCCTACATTGATTCGCGAACTGTAGATCTCTTCTATGCCAAGCGAATCGAGCGCGACGCATGCGCCGGCAATATCGCAGATAGAATCCACCGCGCCCACTTCATGAAAGTGAACCTTCTCGACGGGGATATCGTGCGATTTGGCCTCCGCTGCTCCGAGCCGCTCGAACACCGCTAAAGCGTTTGCGCGCGCCGTCACAGACAAGTCTCCGGCCAGGATGACCTTCTCGATCTGGGGCAGATGCCGATGTTTCGTGTGATCGGAGCTCTCAACCGTGAACTTCGAGGCCGCGATACCTTTGCGCTTAGTTTTCTCAACGCGGAATGAGGCGCCGAGGTTCAGACTTCGGAGAGCAGATTCGAGCGTCTTCCAGTCGGCACCCGCGTCGATCAGCGCTCCGACAGTCATATCGCCGCTGATTCCCGAGAACGCGTCGAAGTAGCAGATTTTCATCGCAGGCGAATAAGTTTCAGTTTAGCGGGACAGGAGGGCGCGAGCCTGTTCGACGTCAGCCAGTGCTTGTTCGGTCGTTGATGCAAGCGCCGTCAAATGGCCCATCTTGCGTCCCGGGCGGGCGCTCGATTTGCCGTAGAGGTGCAGCTTCACGTCGGGAACGGAAACAGCAGCATTCCAATCCGGCTCACCAGGTTCCCAAAGATCGCCCAAAAGATTCGCCATCGCCGCCGGCATCGTCTGTGTAACGGCTCCTAGCGGCAATCCGCATACTGCGCGCAACTGCTGCTCGAACTGGCTGGTTATGTTCGCGTCAAACGTGAAGTGACCCGAGTTGTGCGGGCGCGGCGCAAGCTCGTTGATAAGCAGTTTGCCATCCGGGCAGACGAAGAACTCAACGCACAGCACGCCGAAAACATCCAGCTTTTCAAGAACGGTCCTGGCAATTTCGACGGCTTCGGCGCTGACACGAGAGGAAGCGCCGGCTGGGGCAATGGAGATATCCAATATACCGTTACGATGACGGTTCTCGATCGCTCCGTAATGCACAAACTGCCCGCTCCCGTTGCGAGCCGCGACAACTGAGATCTCGCAATCGAAGTTGACGAAGGCCTCCAGGACGGCTTCGCGTCCACCGACACCGCTCCAGGCATTTTCAAAATCGGTTGAAGAATGGATTCGATACTGTCCCTTTCCGTCGTAGCCAAAACCGGCCGTCTTGAGAATGGCGGGAAGACCGATTTCATTCGCGGCACAAACCAGTTCCTGAAGGCTTGTAACACGCCGGAACGCCGTTACCGGGAGCCCGGCATTCGAAAGGAACAATTTTTCGCGCAGGCGGTGTTGCGTGGTGTGGAGAACAGCGCCGCTTGGGCGAACCGGCGCACAACGAGCCGCCGCCGCTGCCGTTTCGGCCGGAACATTCTCAAACTCAAACGTTACGACCGAAACACCGTTCGCGAATTTGCGGATTGCATCCAGATCTTCATACGGCGCATTGATTTCGACGTCTGCTACTTGCCCGGTGGGCGTATCTTCGTCCGGCGATAAGGTATGAACGCGATACCCCATTCGGCGCGCCGCCATGGCGAACATCCGCCCCAACTGCCCGCTGCCAAGCACGCCGACTGCACTCCCGGGCAAGACGGGACTTGAGTCCCGGCCGTGGCTCACGGAATTTTATCCTCAAGCACCGCGTGGGTTTGCTGCTTGCGCCATGCTTCCAGCCGCGCGCGGATCTCGGGATACTTGTTTCCCAAAATTCCGGCGGCCAACAGCGCCGAGTTCGTGGCTCCGGCGCTCCCGATTGCGAGCGTGCCCACCGGAATGCCGGCGGGCATCTGCACGATCGAGAGCAGCGAATCAACTCCGTTCAGGATGCTGCTCTTAATTGGTACGCCCAATACCGGAAGCGGTGTATGGGCGGCAATCATGCCTGGCAAATGAGCCGCGCCGCCGGCAGCCGCAATGATCAATTCCAGTCCGCGATTCACCGCGGTTTTCGCGTACTCGGCCATCCAATCGGGCGTACGGTGAGCGGAAACGATGCGGCACTCATGCGGAATGCCCAACTTTGCCAGCATTTCGCTGGTGCGCTGCATGGTTTCCCAATCGGACCTGCTGCCCATGATCACGCCAACCAAGACGTTGCCGGCGCCCGGCTGTTGATCGCTCATCTCAGGAGGCAACGAAGCCTTTTTGCCCATCAAAGGTGTACAGATTCTCGATCTTGATGAAATCAAGGCCGGCCTTCTGCATCCGGTCCAGCAGCTTAACGATCTGTTCGTGCGTTACGGATCCGTTGTCCATGTCGGACATAAAGCCGGCGCGCCAATGATCGGTGCAAAACGTTTCGTCGAATCCCTCGGGGTAGACCTTCACCCCGCGATTACTGAGCGATGTCAATTTAATACCGCCGCCGTTAAACTGCTCCAGCCGCTTGCCGAACTCAAGCGGGTTTCTTTCATTCCATTGCAAGAAAACGTCGACGCCGACTAACTGCTTATTCGCTCGCTTCGTATCGCCGAGCTTGTGTTCGACGGTTTGTTTGGGTGCTTTCGCATACGAGGCCGGCTTCAGGTGCTCCGGCCGTTGTCCCAGTCGCGCGACCACCGCTTCCGCGAACTCTTTCGTGCCCACCTTTTGCTTGCTG
>JAICXK010000312.1 GCA_025980435.1 Bryobacteraceae bacterium | reverse complement strand
GTAGGAGAAGCGATCCGGCGTGAACGCTTATCTCTCCTCGCCAAGTACAATTTGCTCGGGCTTGCCTACACCCCGTTCTGTCATTCAAGTCTGCAGTTTCACGTCAGCAGTTAATTGCCCATGAACGGGTTCTTTGTTTTCGATCCGTCGAGTAAATCCGAGAGCGTCAATTGCTTGCTGAATAACCCGAGGAGGAGAAGAACTACAACATAGCCGAAGAAACCGATCGCGAGTCCGATCGCATACCAGGAAAATAAATGTGATTCTCGAGTAAACAGTGCCAGAACCGCCGCGCCTCCAATCGCACCCACGATCGCGGCGATATCAGAAATCGTGTGGTCCTTCTTATAGCGCATGGTGAAGTACGTGATCCAGCCGATAACGGCGCCAAAGCAGATTGCACCCGCGATGTCCACACTTTCCTCCGCAGCGACACTGATTCTAACGTACTCGCGGTGGAAGCTGGACGCCGCCATATCGACTCGGCCCGCCTACTCCGCCCGCAGTGCCACCATCGGCTCTACACGTGCCGCGCGCCAGGCGGGAATTACCGAGGCCAGAAGCGCTGCCATGCCCAGCAGCACTGCCGCGAGTGTCAGCATGAGTGGATCCCATGGCGCAACGCTGAAGAGCTGATCAGTCATGAGTCTGCCCGCCGCGATCGCGGCCGGAACGCCAAGCGCAAGTCCGATACCTACCTGCCAGAACGCGCCCCTGAGCACCATTCCGATCACACGCCCGCGATTTGCGCCGAGCGCCATCCGCACACCGATTTCACCCGTCCGCCGTTCCACAAGATACGCCAAAACTCCGTATAATCCCACCGCCGACAGTACCAACCCGAGCACACCGAAAAGAGTTGTCAGTGTTGCGATCATGTTTTCTTGTTGGAAATCCGCGCTCAGAATTTTGCTGTATGGGTCAACATCGTAGAGCACCAGATTCCGATCGACGCTCGCCAATGCCTGGCGCACATGCGCCCCCAGGTCCGGCGGGTTGCCCGGCGCCCAGATCACAATGTTGTAGAGGTAGTGCGACCAGATTTCATCGCTCAATGTGGCGGGATCGTCGTACTGCACTGTTTGTGCTTCGGACAGCCAGAACATGGGTCCCACCGGTTTCTTGTAGTCATAAGTCATGTACCGCATGTCATTGGTCACCCCAACGATTTCGAAGGTTCCGGAATACTTGATTTTGTCGATCCCGAAGTGTTGCCCGATCGGGTTCTGGTTTTTGAAAAATCTCTTCACGAAGGCCTCGTTGACCACCGCCACCTTGCGCGTCGTCAAACGGTCCTCATCCGTAATCGGCCGGCCTGAGACGATCTTCGCTCCGATGGTTTCGAAAAAGCCCGGCATCACTCGCGCCCACGACGCACCCGTATCTTCTTTAGCGGCTGGCTCCGGCCGGCCCGCGATGCGAATGCCCTCGTTCCAGCTATCGCCCGTCATCGGCGCATACAGCGCAGGTGCCACCATCCGTACACCGGGAATGCGCAGCAGGCGATCGTCAATTTGCCGGAACATCGGTTCCATCTGCTCCGGTTTGTAATTGCCGAGCATGGGATTGATCGAAGCGATATATCGTCCCTGTGTTTCGAACCCAAAATTCTGGTGTTCCAGGTTTCGCAGGCTCCGGCCCAACAACGCCGCCGTCGAAAGCAACACCAGTGACACCGCGACTTGCCCGATCACCAGTGATTTTTGCGCCCATGAGCGCCCGGTGCCAACCGAACGATTGGCTCCGCGCAGCGCCTCTGCCGGGTCGGTATGCGAAGTCATCCATGCCGGTGCGATCCCAAACGCTACTCCGGTCAGCACCGATATCCCTAGTGTGAACAGCAGGACCGGCCAGGACGGTGTCGCCTCGATCGGCACATAGTTATTTGGCCCGCCAACCGCGAAGGCCAGATACAGAATCAGCTTTGTCCCGGCATATGCGATGCCGACCCCCAAAGCTCCTCCAATGATTGCCAGCAGCAGGGACTCGACCAGCACCTTGCGCATCAGCCGTCCCCGCGACGCGCCCAGCGCCACTCGTAGGGAGATTTCCGTGCGATGCTTCAATCCGCGAGCTAGCATCAGGTTCGCCAGATTCGCGCAGGCCACCAGCAAGACACATCCTGCCGCGATGAGCAGCAGCTTCAGTCCATCCTCATATTGATCCCGCATGGCCGCTACGCCTGCGCCGCCCGGAATCAAGTGCAGCGTTTGCTGTTTCCAGAGTTGTCTCTCACCGGGTTCCATATCCGGCACATGGCTGGCCAGCCAATCGTGAAGCTCTACCTTCAGCTTTGCTTCCAGTGATTTGGGATTGACTCCCGGACGGACCCTCCCAATCAGGTCCAGGAAGTTGCCGTCTGGCCTTTCCAATCGAGCTGTCGCTCCGTCGATCAATAGTTCCGTCGTCAGCGGCAGCCAAAAATCCGGCATACCGTAGCCAGCCAGCTTTGCCCCGTAAAATCCCGGCGCGCCCACGCCGATAACTGTGAATGGATGCCCATTGACTTGGTAACTTCCGCCAACTACGGAAGGATCGGAGGCGTACTTCTCCTGCCAAACGTGATAGCTCATCACCGCGACTGGCGGGGCGCCCTTCTGATCATCCGCGTCGGTCATCAGCCGGCCAATCCACGGCTGCACGCCAAAAGTCCGGAAGAAATTGCCGGACACATACTCCCCGTTCCGCGTATCCGCTTGCGCGTTGGATCCTGCTTTACGGACGCCAAGCGGCGCATTCGCGGCCTGTAGCGCCGCCAGGTCAGTGAATTCGGGCGTGCGTGCGCGGAAGTTCTTGTATGCCTCCCATGAGAACAGTGAAAAATCGCCATCGCTGCCCTGGGTGTATCCACCCCAGTTGCAGCAGCGGATTTTATCTCCAATCCTCCACAACTCATCTGGCCTCGCCACCGGTAGCGACTTCAGCATGACCTGGTGCACCAGCGTAAAGATCGCGGTCGTCGCTCCGATCCCAAGCGCGAGTGTGATCACTGCCGTGGTTGTGACGCCCGGCGTCTTCCGCAATTGCCGCACAGCCTCTCGCAAATCTGCCATGACTTGCCCTGGAAGCACGCAGGACGCCTTTTTGTAATTGCTTGCAATGTAACGAGCTTCAACGCCGCCGGTTTCGTAAACCTGTCCGGTTTCGGACACAACTGTGTCCAGATGGACGCTGAACCGTATTCAGTAGGCGAACCCCGTCCCACATCCGCGATATTGCTAATTAGTATCCGCGGGTATAATGCGCTCGATCCGGTCGGGTTTATTGAAGACAACGTAAAGGTAGCCGTCCGGCCCGTTGAAGATGCCGCGCACGCGTCCAATACCTTTAACGAGTATTTCCTGGTGCGTCACCTTTTCTCCTTCAACCACTAAACGCAACAGCTCTTGCGTCGCCAGTGATCCGAGAAATAGATTGTTTTTCCATTGCGGGAATCGATTTCCCGTATAGAAAGTAAGTGGACCGGTGGCGATAGAAGGAACCCAATAGGTGACCGGTTGGTCCATTCCATCGTGCTTCATGTGATTCGTGATCGGTGTCCCATCGTAGTTCATGCCGTAAGTAATCACCGGCCAACCGTAATTATGCCCGGCGTGAAGAATGTTCAGTTCATCTCCCCCGCGTGGCCCGTGCTCTGCCTCCCACAATTCTCCCGTGACCGGGCTGAAAGTGAGCCCCTGCGCATTCCGGTTCCCATAGGTCCAGATGCTGGGCATCGCTCCAGGTCTGTTGGCGAACGGGTTGTCCTTGGGGATGCTTCCATCGTTATTCAGGCGGTGTATTTTCCCATTCGGTTGTGTTAGATCCTGTTCGTCTCCCGGGCACGCACGGTCTCCCACCGAAAAGAAAAGATGGCCTTTGCCGTCAAATAGCAGGCGCGAGCCGAAGCGCTGGCCTCCGGTACGATACAGCGAGTCGTCCGCCTTAAAAATCTGTTGCTCATCGACCAACGCTCCATCCCGCAAGCGGCCTCGAATCACAGCCGTCATTCCCAAACCCCCTGGACTCTTATCGCCGTAGGAAAGATAGATCCAGTCGTTGCCTCGGCGTGAGTAATCGGGATGCAGCGCCACATCCAGCAGTCCGCCCTCGCCTCCATACACCGCAGGAATGCCGCGCACGGGTTCCGGCAGCAATTTGCCCTTCTCAATAATGCGCAGGCGGCCCGGCCGTTCGGTCACTAGCTGGCGGCCATCGGGCAGGAATGCAATCGCCCAGGGAGTGTCCAGGCCTGTCTCTATCACGGAGTCCAGCTTGAACGAGGCCTTTTCGCTATGTACGATCGTGCCTGGAGCCGGAGCATTGAATTTCGTATGATCCGCCTTGAAGCTGGCGGCTCGCTCACGAATGTAGACGACCAGCCCTCGAATTTCGGCTGCATCGAAGTCCTGCTCCATGGCCGGCATACCCGCCTCGA
The DNA here is from genome assembly GCA_025980435.1 of Bryobacteraceae bacterium. Taxonomy (GTDB): domain Bacteria; phylum Acidobacteriota; class Terriglobia; order Bryobacterales; family Bryobacteraceae; genus Bog-105. Next base: position 1,083 of record JAICXK010000312.1, on the reverse strand, counting down.
GGTGGCCCTCGCGAATGCTGTTTGCAATGCTCCGGTCATCTCCGCCATAACGCCAAATGCCATCCATCAGGCTGGATGCCGAGCCGCCCGCCATCTCCGCGCCATGACAACTCGCGCACTTCTCGGTATAAAGCTTGGTCACGTCCCGGCCTCGGCTGGGAGGGTTTTGTTGCGCGAAAATCGCTGCCCCGGCGACTGCCAGAGCGCAAATGACAATCCTCAGATGCGACCGTTTCATGACCGCACAGATGCGCCCTGAGCGGCCGGCCGGCCCCACTTCTGTGAAAGCCATCGGTTGAAGGTTGTCAGCTCCGCGTAATTTCGGCGCACGGCCGCGATGTCAACGCTGTAACCTTTTTCTTCAAACCATCGATACATCACCGTCATTTCGCGCCCCGCGCGCTGTTCGAACTCATCCCAAGATGCCTGGCGGTATCGCACGTCCCGGCCCGACGCGCGGCTGAATGCTTCTGCCAACTGAGTCATCGACAACTCGTCGCCGGCCAATTCAAATGCGCGGTTATGCCAGTGTCCCGGATGTTCAAATGCGAGTCCAACGAAGGCGCCAATATCGTCCACCGCGACCATTTGCAGTCGTGTTTGCGGGCTCAACGGGAGCATAATTACGCCGTTCTCGATCCCCTCGCGCATCATCAGCCAGTTCTCCATGAAAAACACGGGCCTGAAAATCGTATACGGCGTGCCGGTCTGCCGGATACGGTCTTCGATCTTGGCCTTGCTTTCAAAATGCGGAATGCCTGTATTCTGCTCCGCGGCGGCAACCGAACTATAAACGAAATGCCCAACCTCCTGGCGGTTTGCTGCTTCGGCGAACGCAATTCCTTGACGGATTTCCGTTTCAGGCCCTCCCCGAAAGGGCTGTACCGAGTAAGCGCCGTCGGCTCCGTCGAGTGCGCGTTCGATGGATTTCAGATCATCGAAATCGCCTCGAAGAATTTCGACCCGACTCCCTTCCAGTTCGCGTACTCCAGGCTGTTCGGGGTTGCGTACCAGCGCCCGTAGTGCGAAGCCGCGCTGCTTTAAGTGATGGAACACCGCGCCGCCTTGTTTTCCCGTTGCGCC
>JAICXK010000180.1 GCA_025980435.1 Bryobacteraceae bacterium | reverse complement strand
GCGAACGACGCGTATCTGCGCGAATCCATTCTCGATCCGAACGCGAAAATCGTGAACGGCTTTGAGCCGAATGTCATGCCGAATTTCAAGGGGCAGCTTTCGGAAGAGAACGTGATTCAGTTGATCGCGTACATCAAGTCTCTCTCGCCCACCGCACCGGCATCTCAGCAGGGCCAGCAGCCAACCACCACGCCGTCGGCGGCCTCGCGGGCAGCATCGCGAGCCAATGCGGCCAAACCGGGGCAATCCAGTACTCCGGTGAAGCAATAGAGGGTTAGAAAACGATGGCAACCATAGCGCAAGGAACACCGGAAATCGCCGCCCAAGAAGTCAATTACCTCAACGTTGAACACGGCTGGAAAAGCTGGCTGTTCACAACCGATCACAAGCGAATTGCGATCCTGTATCTCATCTCGATCACGCTGATGTTCTTCGTCGGTGGATTCATGGCGGTGCTTTTCCGGATCAACCTTCTGGAGCCGGAAGGCATCTTCTCGGCCGAAACGTACAACCGGCTCTTCTCCATGCACGGGATCATCATGGTCTTTTTCTTTCTGGTCCCGTCGATCCCCGCAACCCTCGCGAACTTCTTGATTCCGATCATGGTCGGCGCCAAGGATCTGGCATTTCCCAGGGTAAACCTGCTCAGTTGGTACATCTACGTCATCGGCGCGTTCCTCACCATGTACGCGGTGATCCGGGGCGGGGTCGATACCGGCTGGACTTTCTACGCCCCCTATAGCAGCACCTATTCGAACTCTTACGTTCTGGCTGCCGCATTCGGAGTCTTCACCGCGGGCTTCTCTTCCATCCTGACCGGCCTCAACTTCATCGTGACCGTACACAAAATGCGGGCGCCGGGTATGAGCTGGTCGCGCCTTCCGCTGTTCGTCTGGTCAAATTACGCCACGGGATTGATTCAGGTGCTCGGCACGCCGGTTCTGGCCATCGTGCTCTTGTTGCTCGCGTTCGAGCGCATCGCTCACGTGGGCATCTTCGATCCGAACATCGGCGGAGATCCCATCCTCTTCCAGCATTTGTTCTGGTTCTATTCGCATCCTGCCGTGTACATTATGATTCTCCCCGGCATGGGCGTGATTAGCGAAATCGTTTCGTGCTTTTCCAGAAAGCGCGTCTTCGGATATAACTTTGTGGCGTTCTCGAGCATGGCGATCGCGGTTCTCAGCTTTGTCGTCTGGGGCCATCACATGTTCCTGACCGGCCAAAGCGTCTACACCAGCATCGCTTTCTCGTTCCTCAGCATGATGGTTGCGGTTCCTTCCGCTATCAAGGTATTCAACTGGACGGCGACCATGTACAAAGGTTCGGTCTCGTTCGACACGCCCATGCTGTACGCGTTCGGGTTTATCGGCCTGTTCACGATCGGCGGCCTCACCGGTCTGCATCTGGCGACGCTCGGGACGGACATCGCGCTGCACGGAACCTATTTCATCGTTGCCCACTTCCATTACGTGATGGTTGGCGGCATGGTGATGGCCTTCATGGGCGGCTTGCATTTCTGGTGGCCGAAGATGACCGGCCGCATGTACCCGGAAGCGTGGTCGAAGTTTGCGGCATTGATTGTGTTCATCGGTTTCAACCTCACCTTCTTCCCGCAGTTCATCTTGGGATATATGGGCATGCCCCGCCGCTACCACGCATATCCTCCGGAGTTCCAGGCGCTGAACGTGCTCTCCACGGCGGGGGCGTCGATTCTGGGAATCGGCTACTTGATTCCGATGGTCTATCTCATCTGGTCTTTAAAGAATGGGCCAAAGGCTGGGCCCAATCCGTGGGGTGCGGCGGGTCTGGAGTGGCAGATTCAATCGCCACCCACCACTTTCAACTTTGACGAAACACCGATTGTGACCGAAGAAGCATACAATTACGGTCCGCTGGAGGAAGTCGTTGGCTGAAACTATCACTCCTGTTAAAGAGGCGGCGGTAGAAAACATCCGCTTACGCCATCATTTCGCGACGCCGGCGCAGCAGATGGATGCGGCGACGCTCGGAATGTGGACCTTCCTGATTACCGAGGTTCTTTTCTTCGGTGGCATGTTCGCCAGCTACGCGGTCTACCGCAATTTGTATCTGGGCGCCTTCGCGAGCACGAGCGAATACATGAACGTTGTGCTCGGCGGAACCAATACGGCCGTGCTCATCTGCAGCAGCTTGACCATGGTGCTGGCCGTGCGTGCTGCTCAACTCAGTAACAGAAGACACACGATGCTGTTTCTGGTCCTGACGATGATCTTCGGAACGGCGTTCCTGGTTATCAAAGGGGTTGAGTATCACGCGAAGTGGGTGGAACACCTGGTCCCCGGATTCAATTTCCACTATCCGATTCCGCAGTTTCAACAGCACGCCCAAATCCTCTTTTTCCTGTACTTCATGATGACGGGCATGCACGCGCTGCACATGATCGTCGGCCTCGGGCTCCTTACTTATCTGCTCGTACAGGCATACAGAAGGGTGTTTAACGCAAACTATTTCGCTCCCGTTGAGATGATCGGCCTCTACTGGCACTTCGTCGATATCGTCTGGATCTTCTTGTTCCCGCTACTTTATTTGATTGGACACCGGAAATGAGCGCAGGCCTATTACACGTACATATCCCCAAAGTCAGAACCCTGGTGCTAGTATGGCTGGCGCTGATCTGCCTGACCGGCTTAACCACCGGCGCATCCTACGTCGACCTTGGCTGGATGAACATTGTGGTCGCGCTGCTTATCGCGGTTTCCAAGGCTTCGCTGGTTGCCTGGATCTTCATGGGCGTCCGGAACACCACGACACTCACAAAGCTGTTCGTGGTCGCTGGACTCGTGTGGCTCGGTATCATGATCCTGATCACCTTCAGCGATTACAGCAGCCGTACCTGGACCTATCAGGCGCAGCCATGGGCGACGAACCCGGCCGGCGGAACAAGCCGCTAAACCGGCGTATCGCCGCCTCTGCCGGAAACCACTGCCGCGCCCAAGTAGTCCAACTTTCGGAGAAAGTAAATGGCCGAAAGCAGCCCGGACGTTATCAAGCGCTATCTCGACGATGCGGTTGCCGCGGAGAAGAGCTCCGAGACCCAGTTGCACCGCTCTGAGAAAGAGGCCAACGACGAATCGACCAAGGCGCTTTTCCATGAGCTCTCCCTGGAAGCAAAACGCCAGTACGAACGCTTAACAGCCCGGCTACACGTTCTGGGCGGTAGCCCGTCCGGCACGAAGAGTTTTTTCGCGCATACTGCATTCGACCTTAAAGCCGTTGAAGCCGGCCACGAAATACAGGAACGCGCGGCTCACAACCTGGTGTTGGCGTACGCGCTCGCCAGCAACAAAGTAGCAATATACGAATCGCTGGCGACCACGGCGGATGCCGCGGGCGATTCCGACACATCGGATCTGGCGCGGGACATTCAAGCGGAAGAGCAGGCATCTGCTCAGAAGATCTGGAGTCTGCTGCCGGCGGTCGCGCTGGAGATAACAGCAGCTTACCGGGCCGCGACCGCCAGGGAGCGGTCTTGAAGGGTCAATGTGACGAACTTAGGCTGATTGACAGAGATCGCTTCAGCGAGTACGGCCGAGTCGGCGGATCTCGGGGACCTCGATAATTCGGATCCCGTCGGCCGGATCGCTAACCACTGCTGTAAGCGCCTGTACCATTTCATGGATCGTGACCAGCCCGAGACGGCGTGCGGAGGCGCGCATTTTGGGGATCGACTCGGCCATGCGGTAAGCCGGCAGCAAAACGTATGCCCAGCGGTGACCCGGACCGAGAACGTACCAAGGCCGTACAATCGTCGCATTCAGGCCGCTATCCCGTAAAATGTCCTCGCACTTCGACCGCACGTCGATATAGGCGTGCATTGCCGGTGCGGGATGGGCAACACTCAGATACACAAAGTGACAAATGCCGGCTTTGCGGGCGGCGTCGATCGCCTCCTCTGCGGATTTTAGGTCGATCTCGACAAACTCCCGTGCTTTGGCCGGGCTGGGATGCGCAACCCCTACCAGATGAACGAACGTGTCGACTCCGTTGAGGAATTCGCAATAAGTAGTGCTGTCCAGAGCATCGCCACAAACAACATTGCAAGTGTTTCCGAGTTTATGTTTCGAGCTATCGCGGACCAATGCTGTTACGTGATGGCCATCTGATTGGATCGCCGGGATCAGACGCGAGCCGATGTATCCCGTTGCTCCTGTAACGAACACGCGATGGTTGCCGGGCATGGCTGTTACTGAGCATACGGCATAACAGGCTGCCTGGTCGCGACACCCGGAGAATCACCTGGGAGTACTGGGTCTTAATTCCTTGAGGTCCGTACCACAGGGCAGATCACCACTGTATTTGCTCCCCCATTCTATTGACTGAGGTGTTTGCCGATGTTAGGCTCGCATTGTTCTTACCTTTTAGGAGGATACTGCTTTGCTTATCCAAATTCGTTCGATTCTCTTAGCCGCGGCATGCTTACTTGTATTCGCGCCGGCGTCTTTTGGAGCAACGGTTTCCTGGGCTGCTTGGGGTCAAACGCAGGGCCGTGTGAATCCTGGCACAGAAACCGGCACACTTACTTTCGGCGGCCAAACGGTGAATGTGACCTATACCGGTGAGATTGCATTCAGCCAGACGGGCGGAACAGGACTTAGGAACTGGTTTTTGCCTGCATCCAGTTATGCGGATGGCAGTATTGTATCCAACGCGCCAAACGACGGCGGCATCATCTCGATTAGCGGCCCCGATACCGTAGCGAACGTCTTTACATTCTCCTCCCCCATTGTGAACCCGATCTTTTCGATCGTCAGTCTGGGGCAACCCGGCCTTGCCATGTCGTATAACTTCAGCGCGACTCCTACTCTCATCGCCGGCGGTAGCAACGCGTATTGGGGAGGCCAGTCGATAACAGTCTCGGGTAATAGCGTGATGGGGCGGGAAGGAGACGGCACGGTCGAGTTTCTTGGAACGTTCTCCACCCTCAGTTTCACCGTTACCGGCGGTGAATTTTGGAACGGCTTCACGGTCGGAGCTCTGGGGACCGGTACAGGAACAGTCACACCGGAGCCAGGTACTTACTTGGCAGTTCTTTTGGGCTTACTGGTGGTAATCGTAGCGTGTCGCCGGGAAAACCTAGCCACGATCTTCCGCCGGTGATCGAACCGGATTTCTTTGGGCCCCGGCGAGCAAGGGCGGGGATGTCCTCTTCGCCCTCATGTTATCGTAAGAATTAAATTGCCCGGGCCCTTAGCTCAGTTGGTTAGAGCGCTACCTTGACACGGTAGAGGTCACAGATTCGAGTTCTGTAGGGCCCACCATCCGCCTACTTAAACTCGAGAATTTCCTTCTCTTTAGCCTTTGCCGCCTGATCGATTTTTCCGATTTGCGCGTCTGTCAATTTCTGGATGGCATCCAGCGCCTGACGTTCGTCATCTTCACTGATCAGCTTATCTTTCAGCATCTTCTTGAGCTGGTCGTTTGCGTCCCGGCGAACGTTGCGCAAGCCCACCCGGCGTTCCTCGGCGATATGGCTTAATTTCTTTGCCAGATCGCGCCGTCGTTCCTGCGTCAAAGGCGGGATGGGGACCCGAACGATCTTGCCGTCATTGGACGGATTCAGCCCAAGATCGGCGCTCCGGATGGCCTTTTCAATCGCGCCGATAGTCGAAGCGTCCCAAGGCTGCACGGTAATCATAGCGGGCTCGGGAACATGCAATTGCGCGACCTGGTTCAGCGGAACAGGTGTTCCGTAAGACTCGACCCGGATGCTATCGAGCAGCCCAATCGAAGCGCGTCCGGTGCGAATGTGCGCCATCTCGTTTTGCAGTTCCGTCAGCACTTTGTCCATACGGGTGCGGGCGTTCGCTTCCACTTCCTTGACGTTCTTAAACGCTGCAGCGGCCGGAGCAGGTTGATGTTCTTGTTTCATAGGTCTTTTGTTTGCGATCAGCGAATCATGGTGCCAATCGGTTCGCCCATCGCCATACGCATTATATTTCCGTGTACTTTCAGGTCGAAGACCATAATCGGCATGTGATTATCGCGGCACATCGCGACCGCGGAGGCATCCATTACCGCCAGAGCCTTTGAGAGCACCTCGGTGTAGCTGACCTCAATATATTTCACCGCATCCAAATGCTTTTTCGGATCCTTGTCGTAGACGCCGTCTACGCTAGTGGCCTTGGCGATGATCTGGGCGTGGATTTCGAGGCCGCGGAGCGTGGCCGCCGTATCGGTCGAGAAATAGGGATTCGACGTGCCGGCCGCGAAAATGACCGCGCGCCCTTTTTCGAGGTGGCGGATGGCGCGGCGCCGGATATACGGTTCGGCCACTTGATGCATCTGAATGGCAGTCATCACACGCGTTGGAACACCCAGCCGCTCCAGGGCATCCTGGAACGCCAGCGCGTTGATTACGGTGGCGAGCATTCCCATGTGATCGCCGGTAACTCGATCCATGTCGTGCGCCGCCGCGGCAACGCCGCGAAAAATGTTTCCGCCGCCCAACACCAGGCCAATCTGCACGCCCTTGCGCGCCACTTCGGCCACTTCTCCCGCCAGCATCATCACGCGGTCCGGATCCAGCCCGAAGGAAAGCGGTCCCGCAAGAGCCTCCCCGCTAATCTTCAAAAGAATTCGCTGATATGGTGGCATGCAGTCCCCTGGATTGAGTTCGCCTGAGCGTGCCGCCAGACCGGACCGCCGTTCAGACGCAAAAATTCACGATGCGATTACGCCGTGACCGGCAGAGGGCTCTCGGCAACACCCGGCGCATCGCCGGCATCGCCGACCTTGTATCGTACGAACCGCCTCACAGCGATATTGTCGCCGAGCTTTGAGCCGGCAGTCTTGATGAGTTCCCCGACTGAAATGCTGTTTTCACGGATGAAGGGCTGCTCCAGCAGGCAGACTTCCTCATAGAATTTGCTCAAGCGGCCTTCTGCAATCTTCTCCAGCATCTTCTCCGGTTTGCCTTCTCCCCGGGCCCGGTCACGCTGGATCTCGCGCTCCTTCTCCAGTACATCGGCGGGAACGTCGCTTTTATCCACGTATTGCGCGGGCACCGCGGCGATTTGCATGGCAATGTCGCGAACCAGGGTTTGGAAGTCCGCTTTCCCCGCCGTATCCGCCGAGTGCGTATTCACTTCCAGCAGCACGCCGATCTGCGCGCCGTGATGGATGTACTCGCCAATCACACCGTCGCCATTCACTTCATAGATCACGAACCGGGAAATATTAATGTTTTCTCCCAGCTTGGCGATCTTCGTTTTTACGAACTCGCCAACCGTCGTGTTCTGGTCCTTCGTGAACTTCTGCTCGTACAGCGCCTCGTGCTGCTTGAAATTGGCGCGCTCGGCTTCGGTCACTTCCTCGACGCGAACCACTTTGGGCTTGGTTTGGGCAATATGAGCGGCAACATCCGCGGCGAGGCTCTGGAAGTCCTCCGTGCGCGCCACGAAATCGGATTCGCAATTGACCTCGACCAGGACTCCCAGCCTTTGATCGGCCCTAATGAACGCGCTTATAAGTCCCTGTTTAGTGGACCGCGAGGCCTTCTTGCCGGCGCCGGCAATGCCGCGTTTGCGCAGGATTACCTCCGCTTCCGCGATATCTCCATTCGCCTCCTGCAGAGCCTTCTTACAATCCATCATGCCCGCGCCCGTTCGTTCGCGAAGCTGTTTTACTAACTGTGCGCTAATTTCAGACATTGGTGTTCTTAAAGCTGTCAGCAATCAGCCGTCAGCTATCAGCCTTTTAAGCTGACTGCTGATGGCCGACGGCTGACAGCTTTCTTCAGTATTCGCTGACGTTGGTGCTCCCAACTTCTTCGGGTGCTTCGCTGCCTGGACCCTTTCGCGGCGGCGCCTCCGGCTCATTGCTGGTCGCAAGGCTCTCCGACATCAACTGTTCGGCGTACTTCGGGTCGAGATATTGCGTATACTCTTCCGGCGTCTGTTCCGCCCCGGCCTCTTCCTCGCTCACGATCCTCTCCGCGGCGAAGTCGTGCTCGGTCGCCAGAGATCGGCCCTCGACCACCGCATCGGCGATCTTGGTGGTGAATAGCCGGATTGCACGCAAAGCATCGTCGTTGCCGGGAATTACGTAATCCACCTGGTCGGGATCGCAATTCGTATCGACCACCGCGACAACCGGAATTCCCAGTTTGCGAGCTTCGTTGACCGCGATCGATTCCTTATTCGAATCAATCACGAACAGAAGATCGGGCAGGCCGATCATGTCCTTGATTCCCGCCAGATTTTGTTGTAGATGCTTGCGTTCGCGTTCCAGCCGGCCCACTTCTTTCTTTGCGCGCCCTTCGTACGCGTTATCGGTCGACATCGCGTCCAGTTCCTTCAGCCGCTTGATTGATCGCTGCACGGTGGAGATGTTGGTCAGCAGTCCGCCCAGCCAGCGCTGGTTCACATAAAATTGCGAGCAGCGGTTCGCCTCTTCCGCAATGGCCTCCTGCGCCTGGCGCTTCGTGCCTACGAAGAGGACCGTCTTGCCCTGCGCCGCCATTTCACCCACGTACCGCATCGCATCCTTGAATAGCTTCAGGGTCTTCTGCAGGTCGATGATGTAGATTCCGTTACGTTCGCCAAAGATGTACTCTTTCATCTTTGGATTCCAGCGCTTGGTCTGGTGCCCGAAGTGAACGCCGGCTTCGAGCAATTCTTTCATCGAAATAGATGGCAATCTGCCTCCTGGATTTGTTTCAACGGACGTGGATGCCGAAGCTTACGCGGCCCAAAGCGGAATTTGCGTGCTTGGCGCCACTCCGGTTTTGCGAAGAGCGGCCTCATGGCCGTCCACCGCGGGTTGGGATGGAAAACGAGAAGAGGTACTAGCGTTTGGAGAACTGGAAGCGTTTGCGCGCGCCCTTCTGACCGTACTTCTTTCGCTCATGTGCGCGAGCATCGCGCGTCAAAAACCCAAGCTGCTTCAGTTTTCCGCGCAGCTCCGAGTTGAATTCAATCAAAGCGCGGGCAATACCAAGGCGCGCCGCGCCGGCTTGTCCGCTGATCCCGCCACCATGGGCAAGGATCATCACATCGAAACGTTCGGCCGTTTCTGTCGCGAGCAGCGGTTGACGTACATAGCTGCGGGCCGATTCACTCACAAAATAGTTCTCAAATGGCCGGTGATTCACCGTGATCTGGCCCTTACCGGGCCGCAAAAACACCCGGGCAGTCGCGGTTTTGCGGCGGCCCGTTCCCAACTGTTGCACTAACTTCGCTGGCACTAATCCTCTTCCTTTTCCTTATACCGCCAACGCCACCGGCTTCTGCGCCTGATGGGGATGATGCTCACCGGCGTAAACGTTCAGCTTGCGATACATCTGTTTGCCGAGTTTGGTCTTCGGCAGCATACCCGAGATCGCCAACTCCAGCATCCGCTCCGGACGGGTCTCCCGCATCCGGCGCGCTCCGGTTTCAATCAGGCCGCCCGGATAGCCGCTGTGGCGCCGGTAGAGCTTTTGACCTTCTTTGCCGCCCGTCAATTTCACTTTCCCGGCATTGATGATGACCACGTGATCGCCCGTGTCCATGGAGGGGACATAGGTGGGTTTGTGCTTGCCCATCAAGAGCATGGCCGCGCGGCTCGCCACTCTTCCCAAGACGGCATTATCGGCATCAATCACGTGCCAGGCGCGATTGATGTCGCGGCTGGACGGAAATTCGGTGCGTGTGGACAAACTTCTTCTCTCCGCTCGAAAACTCGAACACTTCAGTCTAGCAGCTTAGGACGCGATTTCGCTTGATTTTGG